>JAHJUB010000083.1 GCA_018829455.1 Candidatus Omnitrophota bacterium | reverse complement strand
GGTCACCCGGCAGACCGTATCGCGGAAAGAGGTTCCAGCCGGAAGCCCCTGGCGTTTAAGTGCGCCGAGGGCGCGGCGGTAACTTCTTTCGGTATTGGTAGTTTGGCTGACAACCGCAATACGCTTTATATTTCCGAGCTTTAATTTTGAACCGGCAATCGCGTTACGAACCGCCGGGTAAATAATTACTTTTTTTCCGGCAAACCCGGCCAGCGCTTTTACCTCCGGGTGGTCTGGCTTGCCTACGATAATGATCGTATAGCCCCTTTTTTTTAATCCGGCGACTAACTGCTGGACCTGACGCACAAAGGGACAGGTCGCATCTATTATTTTTCTCTTTTTCCGAACCAGTTCTTTGCGAATGTCCGGGTGCAGCCCGTGGCTGCGGATGATAACCGGTTCCGAACCGGCTTTAATTGATGCGGCAATCTTCAAACCGGACTGTTCCAGCCTTTTGATTACCTGTTCGTTGTGAATGATCGGGCCCAGTGAAACGCAGGTTCCACAACTCTTCAGGGTTTTTTCGCACAGGGAAACCGCCCGTTTGACGCCAAAACAGAAACCGATTTCCCTGGCGGTGATTACCATGAACGCTTGGGACGCAGATATACGCAGAAACAGCCGGATAATACTTTAAAGAATAATTTTTTAGAGTATATCCTGGTAATTCTCTAAAATAATCCTTAATCCGTATCTGCGATTATCGGCGGTAATCCGCGTCCAAATAATTTATTTTGCCTTGACCGGCTATTTTTTATCGGCCGCAGTCTTTAATTCCGCAATCGCGGCCATTACTTTGTCGGCAAACTCCTGGCGGCTGCCACCGGTAAAAGTCAGTGGTTTTCCGTAAAATATCCTGATTTTTCGGGGCCGGAATATCCGGGCCCGGTTCGGCAGCGCTTTGTCCGTGCCTTCCAGATAGACCGGAATAACCGGCGCCCTGGCTCCTTCTGCCAGGAGAGCCACACCCGGGCTTGCCGGAAGAAACGGTTTGCCGGATAAATTTCTGGTTCCCTCTGGAAAGATGACCAGCGGAATGCCTTTTTTCAGGGACTTCATCGTGCTGATCATCCCGACCGTGCCGTTATGCTGACGCAAGGGAATGATGCCGATACTCCTGATAATCGGACGGGTAAAGAAATTTTTATGAAAAGTGGTTTTTGAAACAAAAGTAACTTTGCGCGGTACTTTAAGGGCAACCAGTGGTGGGTCAAGCCAGCTGATATGATTGGCTGCCAAGATTACTGCGCCTCGCCGGGGTATGTTTTCAACGCCGTCCACCGTAAGGCGGAAAAAAATCCAACTGAAGATATTACCTAATATCTTCCCAAACCAATAGAGCATACCGCTCTTATTTTATTCTTTTGTCCTTACTTTTGTCAACCGTAAATTGGCTTTTTGAGGCTTTACGACCGGAAGGAAGATGGTGCCTGTTTCTTCCCCGGCTAAAATCCGGGTCAGTACTCTCTTATGGCGTCCGTTGGCGATAATGACCGGTTTGCCTTCCCGTGTGACCATCCGGGCCGCTTCCAGTTTAGTGGTCATTCCGCCTCTGGTTTTTTCCGATTTACTGCCTCTCGCCTCAGCCATCAGGGAAGGGGAAATGGCGCTTATTTTTGGAACAACCTTTCCCTTTGAAAGAAAACCGTCCACATCCGAAAGAATGATTAGCAGGTCGGCGTCAACCAATTTCGCTACCAGCGCCGAGAGGGTGTCGTTGTCCCCAAATCGTATCTCTTCTACCGCGACCGCATCGTTTTCGTTGATAATCGGGATTACGCCGAACGAGAAAAGGGAACGAAGGGTATTCCGGGCGTTTTGAAACCGTTCCGGCTCCAGGGCTATGTCTGCGGTCAGCAGGATTTGACCTACGGTAAACCCCTGCTCCCGGAAGAGGCGTTCGTAGGTGCGCATCAGGTTGCTCTGACCCACTGCGGCTGCGGCCTGAAGCGCAGGTAGGTCATCGGGCCGGCGGTTGAGTCCCAAAATCTTCATTCCGGCCGCAATCGCGCCGGAAGTGACTAAGGCAACCTGCCGGTTGTCCCGGCGCAGGGCCGCAATCTCCTCGGTCAACTCTTCAATGTATGAAGTGTCCAGCCGGTTGGTATTGGTGGTCAGGATGCTGGTGCCGACCTTTACCACTACCCGGCGCACGTCGCGGAGCAACTCTTTTCGTGTTTTCTGTTTCATATTATCTGTCATTGCGAGGGACGAAGTCCCGCGGCAATCTCATCTTTACTGCGAGATTGCTTCGCAGACCACGCTCGCAATGACCAACTTTACGTACATCTGCGTCCAACAGCGCTGCGTTTTTAAATATTAATTATCTTGCCGCTCTCCAGGCTTTCGTGGACCGCGGCCGCCATTCTTGTGGCGGCCAGGCCGTCCGCGCCCAGCGCGGTAACGGTACCGGACAGATTTTTAGCGTCGCCGCCCTTATTTATAAACTCAAGGTTATCCACAAAATCAGCGATTGACTCTATGCCGTAACCGACAAAAGTGGCGTTGCCCCACTTATCTCTTTTTTCCTGGAGGAAGCCCAGGTTATGGGTTTGCATTCCGGTCTGGTTCAGGCAGGTCCGCATGCCCCGGTCCTGGCTGTCTACCTCGGCCACGCCTTTATCGCCGACCAGGCGGAAACCCTGGTTGACGACCGCTTCAAAACCATCCGGCAGTATCCAGGAAGTATCAAAGGTAATGCTTGTCCCTCCTTCAAAACCTACCTTTGCCTGAATGGAATCGTAAGTATCTACGCCGAGCCCGGCCAGTACCCGTTTTATGCCGGTGGCAAAGACCGTCTTCGGTTCCTTTTTAAGAATCCAGCGGATGAGGTCATAAAAATGGACTCCCAGAAACCAGGCCGGCGAGGAACGAGGCGCCCAGCCCGGAAACCAGTCCCGGGGCACCACAATCTTATCTTCCATATGAACGTATCCGTACTGGATTTCGCCCAGGGCGCCTTCTCTCACCAGGCGTTCCGTCTCCTGGTGGTATGGGTCGTAACGTTTGTGGAAATCAACTTCAAGAAAAACCTTGTTCTCTTCGGCCGCCTTAATTATTTCCTGACATCCTTCTACGGTAATGTCCAGCGGTTTCTCAATTAATACGTTCTTTCCGCTGCGGATACTGTCCAGGGCAACCTGACGGTGGGCAAAGTCAGGGGTGGCGATGGTGACTGCGTCCAGTTCTTCCTGCCGGAGCATCTCCCGGTGGTCTTGGTACCCCTTAATATTAAATTTTTTAGTTTGCGTCTCAAGGATTGAGGGGCTCAAATCCGCCAATGCCGCCAGTTTCACCCGGCCCTGCCGCTCTAACTGGCTGAGGGTAATCAGGTGGTTGGTGCCAAATTTACCGCCGCCGATAACACCGATTTTTATCATAGGGTTTTTACCCCTCACCCTTTCCCTCTCCCCTGGGGGGAGAGGTGAGGTGAGGGGGAAAGTATCAAATAATTGACCAATACTTCCGATGCCTTTAAAACCTCGGTAATGGATATGTTTTCACCCCGGCTGTGCGCCTCCCGGATTGAGCCGGCGCCGAAGACCACGGTGGGCATCTTACCCACCCGGTTGTAGAGCCGGGCGTCGCAACTGACGATAAAACCGGTTACCCTGGGCGCCAGGCCGCTAAGGCCGGCTGCTTTTGTCAGGCCGGTAACGAGCGGGTCGTTGACCGGAGTTTCGTAAGCATCGTTATGCAGTTTTGGAAAAGAGACGCGGCTGTGTTCCCTTATCCAGGGGTCAGGGAAATTCGCCAGGAGAGCGCGTAATTCCTTCTGGACCTGTTCCAAACTCTTGTTAGGCAGAAAACCGACTCCACCCTCCATCTCTGCCCAGCCGGCTACCGTAGCCGGCCAGTCCCCACCCTTGATGGCGCCGATATTAACCTGGACCGGCTGCTGGTATTCCCGGAAGAG
Organism: Candidatus Omnitrophota bacterium; assembly: GCA_018829455.1. Taxonomy (GTDB): domain Bacteria; phylum Ratteibacteria; class UBA8468; order MWAK01; family MWAK01; genus JAHJUB01. The sequence continues at coordinate 92 of JAHJUB010000083.1, read as the reverse complement.
CGGATGGTCGCTTTCCGCAATCAGTTTTTCCTCGTACCGCCGCAGTTCTTTCATAATTTCAGCCATCTTTTCAATTGCGTTGACGCCTTCCC
>JAHJUB010000082.1 GCA_018829455.1 Candidatus Omnitrophota bacterium | reverse complement strand
ATAAAACGGTTGGTTTTGAACAGGGAGTCAACCAGCATATCCGACATTCCGCTTCCGATTTCGTTGTAGCCCTTAGCCGCTTTCATTTCAAACCGGGCGACCGCAACTCTCGCCTTCGGCCCCTGGTAGGTGGTAACCTCGACGACCGATGGACCGCCGGTGGTTACGGTAGTGCTAATTGCCTCCTCAGACGTGGCACAGGAAGCAACAAAAAAGACCAGCGCCATCAAACCTAAAATCCCAATTCCTTTTTTCATGTGTCCTCCATAACTACGGTGAATTGTGAATAGTGAATTGTAAATGGTAACAGCTTTAGTACTTAAATTTTTTACCATTCACCATTTACTGTTTTTAGGTGGAGATAGGGGGATTTGCGAACCACCCGACCACTTCGCTTTCGGAAACAGGTCTTTAGCTCAGCCGCTACAAGACCTCACGTTTCCTTCGCTCGTTTTCGGAAGAGGAGTTTCCCCTTCCGAATAACCATCCCCCAAAACAACTACGCGGGAAAATACCTTTTCCCGCACCCTTTGAGTTCGGGGGTTCGAATCCCCTTGTGTAAGATTACAAAGTGGAGATAGGGGGATTCGAACCCCCGACCTCCTGCATGCAAAGCAGGCGCTCTCCCGGTTGAGCTATATCCCCATTTTGTTTAATTTTACCAAATCCAACCTTATTCGTCAACGGAAATGGACCAGGAGGAGGACGTTGAAAATTTGCTATGGACAGCAGGTTTCCTCATTCAAAATGGTTTTGATTCCTTTTTTTAAAACGGGGATATTTTTCTTTACCGTATCAAAAACCGCTTCTATATCCACGCCAAAATAATCGTGAATCAATTTATTGCGCATTCCGACAATATCTTTCCAGGGAATTTCCGGGTATCTGCCTTTGATTTTTTCTGATAACCCTTTGGCAGCCTCTCCGATTATCTCAATTTGCCGGATAACACCATCCTGAATTAACGGTGTTTTATTGAATAATTGGTGTTTCATGTCTGCGGGAAGATATTTTTCAATGCGTTTAATGGCGTCCAGGATGTGTTTCAAATATACAGTATCGTCTTTTTTCATACGTATATCGGCTGGGCTTCTTGTTTTATCCGGTCTCTTAAATATGGACTAATCGCTTTTTCGGTTAATAAATCCACCTTAATGCCCAACAACTCCGACAACTCCCTTTCTATCCTGACAATTTCCAGTAAGGATTTTCTTTCAGAGAATTCCACCAGAATATCCAGATCGCTGCCCGGATTTTCTTCGCCCCGGACATATGAGCCAAAAACCGATACCTTCTTAACCCCGCATCCTTTCAAATAGGATGCCAACTTGTTGGCTATCTTTTTTCTTATCATCAATGAGATTATACTTTATTTTTCACCTTATGACAAGCGCAGGGTATGATTCAGTTTATGATAACCTTGACGCCGCAATCATTCTAACGTAAAATAAAGCAATTAAATTATGAATGACTGGCAGCTGATTGATACCGGCGAGGGAACCGGAAAGTATAACATGGAGTTTGACCTGAAGCTCCTTGCTGCGGCCGAAAAAGGGGGAATCCCGCCCACTTTAAGGTTTTACCGCTGGAACCCGCCGGCGGTTTCTTTGGGTTCCGGGCAGAAGCCCGAAGAAGAAGCAAACCTTGATTTCTGCCGGCAGAACAAGATTGACGTCGTCCGCCGGCCCAGCGGCGGCGGAGCCATCCTCCACGAAGACGAAATTACCTATTCTTTCACCAGCCTAATCTCAAACCATCCGGCCTTCAAAGACCTTCTGTCTTCCTATTACATCATCGTTGAGGGGTTGATGGAAGGTCTTAAAAAAATAGGCGTCAACGCCGAGGTGAGGGGCGGAAGTAGTTCCGGCCCGGAAAGGTATATACCCTGCTTTGCCCTCTCCAGCCGGCACGACTTGGTGGTCAAAGACAAAAAAATCATCGGCAGCGCCCAACGCCGCAAAAAGAACGCCTTTATGCAGCACGGTTCTATTCCCATCTCCTACAATCCGCAACTGGTAACCGGGGTCTTTCAAAACCCTCAGGACTTTTTTGATAAAGCAACTTCTATCACGGAAATCCTGGGGCGCCGGCCGGAAGACGCCGTAATAAAAGAGGCGCTGGTAAAGGGAATGGAGGAATCGCTGGGGATGAGGTTTGTGTAGGGGCGCCATTCATGGCGCCCGCGGGTCGGATGAATCCGACCCCTACGTTGACAGGCGGGACGCCTGTCCTACTATAATAAAGGTTTTAGATATTGGCCGGTATATGATTTCGGGTTTCGCGCCACCTCTTCCGGGGTACCGGCCGCAACCACGTAACCACCTCGGTCCCCGCCTTCCGGCCCTAAATCAATGATGTAATCCGCGGTCTTAATCACCTCCAGATTGTGCTCAATCACCACCACCGCGCTTCCCTTATCAACTAATTTATTCAAAAGGTTGAGCAATTTCTGGATATCGGCAAAGTGCAGGCCGGTGGTCGGTTCGTCCAGAAGGTAAAGCGTGCCCCGGCTTCCCTGGCGGCACAATTCCGATGCTAATTTTATCCGCTGCGCCTCACCGCCGGAAAGGGTGGTAGCCGGCTGGCCCAACTCCAGGTAACCCAGACCCACTTCGTTCAAAACATCTATCTTGGCGCTGATGCCGGGAATCTTCCGGAAGAACTCTGCCGCCTCCTGAATCTGCATCTTTAAGACTTCCGCAATGCTCTTCCCTTTATAAAGTATCTCCAGGGTCTCCCGGTTATAACGGGTACCGTGACAGACCTCACAGGGTACGAAGATATCCGGCAGAAAGTGCATCTCAATCTTGGTTATCCCTTCACCCCGGCACGCTTCACAACGGCCGCCCTTGACGTTGAAACTGAACCGGCCGGCGGAATAGCCCCGCAAGCGCGCTTCCGGCAGACGGCTGAAAAGGTCCCGGGCGCTGGTAAAGAGGCCGGCATAGGTTGCCGGATTACTGCGCGGAGTGCGGCCAATCGGCGACTGGTCAACCTCAACAACCTTATCCACCAGGTTGGCATTAACAATATCCTTATGCTTTCCGGGCAGCTCCCGGGTTCCGTAAAGAATCCGGCGCAGACCTTTGTGGATAATCTCATCCACCAGGGTACTTTTGCCGGAACCGGATACGCCGGTGATGCAGACAAACAGACCCAGTGGAATTTTAACGTCAATGTTCTTTAAGTTAAATTCCGCGGCGCCCCTGACTTCAATGTAACGCCGTTTGTCAAACGTCCGGCGCTTCCGGGGAACCGGAATTTCCAGTTCCTTCTTAAGATATTTGCCGGTAATGGAATCCGGCGCCGCCAAGATTGCGGAAAGCGGACCGGCGGCCACTACCTTCCCGCCGTAAATCCCGGCGCCGGGACCGAGGTCAATCAGGTAATCGGCGCTGCGAATCGTCTCCTCGTCATGTTCCACCACCATAACCGTATTTCCCAAATCGCGAAGTTCCCTGAGGGTTGTCAGGAGTTTGCGGTTATCGCGCTGGTGAAGCCCGATGCTGGGTTCGTCCAGAATGTAAAGTACGCCAACCAGGCCGCTGCCCACCTGGGTTGCCAACCGGATGCGCTCGCTCTCTCCGCCGGAAAGGGTGTGGCCCACCCGGTCCAGGGTCAGGTATTCCAGTCCGACGGAAACCAAAAACTGGAGCCGGCTGCGAATCTCCTTGGTAACCTGTTTGCTGATGATGGCGCGGCGCTGGTCAAGTTTCAAACCGGAGAAGAAACTCATGGCCGTCTCTACCGACATCCGGCAGACTTCCCAGATATTCCGGCCGGCAACGGTCACGGCCAGAGATTCCGATTTCAGCCGCGCGCCTTTGCATTCCGGACAGGGCAGTTGCCGCATATAACGGGCCAAATCCTCCCGACGGTATTCGCTCTCCGTTTCCAGATAACGCCGCTCCAGGTTGGGAATGACACCTTCAAAATCATATTCTTCGTTTCCGTAGAGAAGCGCGGTTTTCTGTTCTTGGGTGAGGTCGCAGAACCGGTAGTCAAGGGTAAATCCGGCTGCCTTTGCCAAATCCCGCAGAAGATAACGGTAGTGGAAATAAAGGTTTCGGCCGCCGGCGCTGTGCCAGGGCTTGATGGCGCCGTCTTTCAGGGTTTTCCGTTTTTCCGGTATGACCAGGTCCGGGTCAAAAACAATCTTAGTCCCCAATCCTTTACAGCCGGCGCAGGCGCCGTAAGGGCTGTTAAAAGAAAACATCCGCGGGGTGAATTCTTCAAAACTTCTTTCGCATACCGGGCAGGCGTAGTGTTCCGAAAAAAGAATGTCCTTACCGCCGGCGCTCGCCGTCAGGAGGCCTTTGCCTAATTTCAAGCCGGTCTCCACCGATTCGGTGATGCGCTCCTTCTCCGGCCCGGAAACCGGGATAGTATCCACCAGAACATCAATGTTGTGAACCTTGTAGCGGCTTAATTTAATCGGCTCGCTCACCTCGTGAAACTTTCCGTCAACCCGCACCCTTAAAAATCCGGCTTTAGCCGTCTGGGTAAAAAGTTCCTGGTATTCCCCTTTCCGGCCTCTTACCAACGGGGATAAAATCTGCACCGTGGCGCCTTTCGGCAGGCCTAAAATTTTGTCGGTAATCTCCTGGACGGTCTGCCGCGTTATTTCCATCTTACATTTAGGGCAATGCGGAATACCCACCCGGCTGAAGAGCAAGCGCAGGTAATCGTATATTTCGGTGATGGTGGCGACCGTGGAACGGGGGTTGGCGCTGGAACGGCGCTGTTCAATCGCGATAGCCGGAGGCAGGCCCCAGATATGCTCCACGTCCGGTTTTTGCAGTTGGTCCAGGAATTGACGGGCGTAAGCGGAGAGACTTTCAATATAACGGCGCTGACCTTCCGCGTAGAGGGTGTCAAAAGCCAGAGATGATTTACCGCTTCCGGATACGCCGGTAACTACGATGAGTTTGTTTCGGGGGAGTTCTAAATCAATATCCTTGAGGTTATGCTCCCGCGCGCCCCGGATTATTATCTTCTCTTCCAAGGTCAGGTTTTTTCTTCGGAGTTTTCGGAATCAAACAACTGGCTGCCAATAACGT
>JAHJUB010000237.1 GCA_018829455.1 Candidatus Omnitrophota bacterium | reverse complement strand
CTTGATAAAATAGCGCTACCTGATATTAAACCATTATAAAACTCGGTACTCTCAAGTACTTAAACTTTAAATCATATAATCACTTATTATATCAAAAATAATGAAGAAAAATTTTTGAATGGAATAGAAATGACTTGACAAACTGAAATAAGTCGTTACAATGTTACATGAAAACTTAATATGGGAGGTTGTTATGAGTCAAGTCATTAGAATTCCAGATCATCTTTACAAGCGTTTAGAATCAATTGCTGTTGGTTTTGATTCTCCAGCAAGTGTAATAGAGAGGGTTTTAGATTTCTATGAAACAAATCATCATAAAAACGGGAAATCAGGTGAAGATGAAGTTTTACGAACTAGATTTGAATCTAGGTTTAATGAACAATCTAGCGTGAAGTATAGCTCGGAACGGATCGGCCTCAAAGGCTATACCTCAGTAGCTAAAGGAAGATTTAGTCGTGATTTGCGGAATGACACCTATACAATAACGAGCCCTGAAGGAATTTCTAGAACTTTTAGATTGCCAGATGTTAATGACAAACAAGGTATAAGGGAATTAACCCATGAAGTTGAGGAGTTCGTACGAGAGCAAGAAGGTACAATAGGTCAAATCAAAGCGGCCCGAAAGAAGTTAACCGAATTCGGATATCATATTACAAAATAGGTTAAAATCGAATTTTAAAACTTGATATAAGGCGCTTAAGCCTGATCGGTGCCTCGCCGGGCATGTTCATTTTGCCTTTTTCGCTGAGGCCCCCAATACATAATCGTTTATGCCGCTGCTCGTAGTGGCACCGACAGCTTAGTTCAATGTTGGATAACTAAATTAACATAATTTCATTACTACGAGAGTCAACATGCCCCCATTGAATGACTTCGAACTACATCTTCCGCAGCTTCCGACCGAAGAGGAATGGTTAAATACTATAAGCGAACTTGAAGGTCTTGAAAAAGAAGCAGCTATTGTAAGAGCGAAAGGTTATAATCTTTTATCCGATTTTTCCGAACCGAGGGTCACCTTTGAACGAATTGGCTGGCTAAATCTCTGGTCCAAGGCTATCGTCGCACTTGAGTCAGCCATATCAGCCTTCCAGGAAGGTTTAGATTGGGTGTTACAAACCACATCAAGATCTACTTTTGAGTGGACCCTACATGCTTATGTGTTAATTGAACCTATCTTTGATTTAATCGAACTCGAGAAATCTGAGCATAAGGTTGTCGTTTCCAGTAGATCTCGCGAATATTCCCACAGGATAACCGTGGAAAGGCTCCGTGCTTATGCAGCATGGTGTCTTTGGTCAGATGGAGTATTTTATAGTGACCTCCTCCACCCGAAGACTTTAGAAAATGTTTGGGACCCAAACCCAGCAAAGAAAATCCTTGCGAATGAAAAGGATAGAGAGGGTTATGAACGTTTTTTTGGCACCTTAGAGGTTGAAACCGATGAGGAAAAATTGAACAAAAGCCGCGAGGAGATGGAGGGCATTTACAGGGGAAAAAAGGCCCGAATTGATAGGTGGTTGCAGGACGCTCAATTAAAATCATGGTCAGACAAGATAACTCAGCTTTCACGAACAAGTAAAGGCGCCATCTCATTCTTCAATCTATTCGATCCTGACGCCACAGTCGCAAAAAAACTAAAGAAGCTAGATTTGCGATTCGGGTACGTGCAATACTCAAAAAGTTCAATGGCCTTACATGGTTCCAGCATGGAACAATTCATTAATATCGGTAATTCTGTAATTACTCCGAAGCTTAACATGCCAAACCAAGGGGATGAAACCTTATTTGAAACAGTCATATCTGACTGTAATTGTCTTTTTGTTCTACTTGGAATGCTAAACCATTTTGTACTGAAAAATGAAAAGGTAAGGGGTTAGGTCACAGGATCCTACTGAATGGAACACGCCCAACAATCTGCGGAGCCGCAGCCCCGTTGGGCTGCCAGACCGGCAAAAGGAGAAACCATGAAAGACTGCATCACTGAACACATCAACGGTTTTCAACACTTCGACCCTCCCGTATCGGGCTTAGAGAATTTCGATCTGGGTCTCGCGTACTGCGATTATCCGGCACCGCCGCCCCCAGGGTCATCCATCGAACCGGCTCTGTTCGTTAATATCAGCGTTTTTCAGATCTCGCCTGAACGTGACCTTGGTATTATCTACTACTGCCGCTATCGTACGTTCTTGCGCAATGGGCTACGCCGGGATGGAACTGGCTCAAGCTCAAATGATCGGGCAACGACGCTCAGCTCCGTCCTTCAGCGTGTGCCTATGGATGTGGCGCTCCTTGCAGAAGGTCGACTTTCAAGCACCCAAGCAGCGCCAATCTCTGTGTAGCCGCGTGCCATCGTCTGTCAACCTGACATAAGGTTCCGCCTTTTATCCGGCATGCCGATGAACTGCGGTCAAAATACTTCCACGGGAGTATCATGATGTCGAAATTAACATTTTTCTTGTTTCTGTTAAGCTTTCCGCTGACCATCTTCTTTTATATTTGGAAACAGATGAAAAGGCCTGTAATGCATTGGAGGTGGGTGTTTTCTCCGATATGGATTACTTCTTTGATATTATACGGAGAATATTCGTTTAAAAAACAATTTTTAGTTGGTGCCGTACCGATATTCCTAATCCTTACAATCATTTTTAGTACACTAAAGCTTCTTAAAAAAGTCGGATGGAAATGGGGATGGACACTTTGTCCTATTTGGTTTTGGTTAATTTTAAATCTTGGAGCAGTTTTACACCTTATTTCGATAAATTACTTAGAGCCAAGAGGCCTTCCATTTTAATCAAGGATCGGAACATATTTAAGGAAGGGTGGGAGAAATCACTTTACGTTTGATAGCATACAAAATGCCCAAGGCTAATGCAGCCGACGCAAAAAGCCGCGCGGCTGATTAGCAGCGGTTAGCCGAAGAGAGGTCACAATCATCATAAAGCATCGGCAATCGGAACTTCTCGGATCCTACCGGCCCAAGGAGGGAGTCACATGAAGAAATTGCGCCTATTATGGAGGTGCCAAATAGCCATCGTCACGGTGATCTTTTTGGAAATGGGCTTATTGCCGGTCTGCTGTTACGGTTCCGCTCAGCATATCTACCGTGAAAACAGCAAGTCTACTGTGGTCATTACCAATTACGACGCTAAAGGCAAGCCAATCAAATTGGGGAGTGGTTTTATTGTAAGTTCGGACGGAAGAACAGTAACAAACTACCACGTGATTAGTGATGCGCGAACGATCGGGGTAAGGGTGGATGGGAAGGAATTCACCGCAGAAGGACTTCTTCATGTTGACAAAGCGAACGACCTTGCATTGTTGAAGATCAACGGCAGGAATTTTAGTCCGGTAAGAATTGGTAACGCAGAAAACCTCACTGTGGGGTCACGAGTATACGTTATCAGCAGCCCAAGAGGGCTTGAGAACTCCCTTTCAGAAGGACTAATAAGTGCAGTGAGGACAATGGGGTCCCAAAAGGTTGTCCAGATAACCGCCCCAATATCTCCGGGCAGCAGCGGCGGGCCAGTTTTCAATGAAAGCGGTGAGGTCATAGCTGTTGCAACCTATATCCTCAAGGAATCACAAAATGTCAATTTTGCCATTCCTATCAGCGTAATAGCGGACAAAATCGCCGTCAAAAGAGCTATTATGAAAAAGGAGGTCCCAGCAGAGGATTATTCAAGGACAGCTGAGTATTGGCTCAATCGCTGCAGAGCGTATGCCGCATCCGATTTAGGGGAAGACGGCATAAACGCTTGCGATAAGGCTTTGGTAATCAACCCCAGTCTCGCCGAAGCACACCTTATAAAAGGAATCCTTTATCTCAGTTTATATGAGGTCAGTGAAGCAATATCGAATTGTACGAAAGCCATTCAACTGACAGAAGATGAGGCGCTTTTGACTAGCGCCCACTCCGTTCGCGCGATGTCGTATATGTTTCTCGGGCGTTATCCATACGCCCTCAGTGACAGCACCTATGCCCTAAAACTAATCCAAGAGAAGCCTGAAAATGCCATGCTCGTCTATTGGGCACGCATGGCACACGGAGGAAGCCACGTAATGGCAGGTAATTTCAATCAGGCTATCTCGGATTTTGACGCAGTCATGAAATTTAGAGACGACATTGCTGCGGAGTGGTTGGGGGTCACGTACCAGTACCGAGGTCACGCCTATTTCCGCTCTGGACGCTACCGCGAGGCGATTGACAACTACAACCAGAACATTGCGCTTTATCCCGAGAGACTACCCGATGTATACAGGAATTTGGGCCTCTCTCATTACTACCTCGGTAGAAAGGATTTGGCACTCGAAAACCTGCAAATTGCAGCCAGGCTAGGTGATTCAGACGCTCAGAACTCTTTGCGGTCGTAGGGGTGCATTGGTAGTCTGTTGGCAAGTGAGGGCACGGGGGTGACTATTGAATCTTAGATTGGGCCGTGCTCAGGAGGTTTAGAGGGTTATTTCCTCAAAAGAATATGATGGCCGTTGCCATAAGAATAATTGAATGATCATGGGGCATTATATGTTTGACTTGAAGACCTTTTCCGACGGCATTTCCCTTTTAGGGTCTGTGGTGTCCACAGTCAAGCCAGTTATCGATATGCTGCCTAAGCGAGAGAAGGAGCAAGCATCGCAGAAGCTTCTTGAAGTCGAGGAAAAGCTCCAGATAGCTGAGGCGCAGATAGCGAAAGGGCTAGGGTATGAGTTGTGTAAATGCACATGGCCACCGCAAATCATGTTACATGCCGGGGAGGCGGAATACGGCGAGAAATTCCGCTGCCCGGTTTGTGGTCGTGTCGTCTCGCCTGATGACATGCCCCCTTTGAATTCCTGGCGTACGATTTAAGGCCGGTTGTTGCTTCAAGTATCATGACCAGGAAGAGGGCCAAGACCCATATAACCGGCTGGTAATAGGACGGAGCGTGACAGTCAGCCAGTTATGAGGTTCCCAATTACATAGTCAAAATAGGGGGCTCTTTAATATTTTAATAATTTTTGACCCCATGGTAAATTATTAAGTTATTAAAGAGCGTCCCGCTCAACGCTCAATAGAAAGAGAAATTGTCGCGTCTCAAAGAAGAGTACGAAGCACTGAAAGAATAAACGGCTGAAGAAGGACTGGCAAATCCGCTGCGCTCCTTTACCAGCCTCTTAGCCGTGCCGGGTTAGCTGGCAGTACGAGGGGTTAAGCTATGGAAAAGGTGGATAGAATCAGCGGAATGGGGGACGTTCGTCAGATTATGTGTGAGGTCGCGAGACCGTTATCTTGTAACCTGAAAGGAGGTTATCATATCAATTGCCCTTTTGGATATGTAGGCTGGGGGCGGGTTCGAGTGGTGACACTCGGGCTGATCTTGCTCCGACACGGTACCGAGGCGGCT
>JAHJUB010000081.1 GCA_018829455.1 Candidatus Omnitrophota bacterium | reverse complement strand
ATTCAGTTGACAGTTGGACAGTAGTGATCCGGAATACCTATTTCTACTTTCCGGCCGGTCAAAGGATTTACCATCGTAAACAGATGAAGGTGATAACCCAGCCAGCCCATTGCGTCTTGGATTGCAACATGTAAATCCCAGAAGGAATAGGCCTCTGGAACCTGAATCTGTCTCCAGATTAAGGGTTCAAGACCTTTCAAGGTGATTTTGAATTGATAGATTTGGTTAAATTTTCTATGCATTAGGAAACCTCCCTCTGCACCAAGTTAAAATTATCCGGTCGCGAGGCCATCCCTTTTTCTACTTCATCGAAACTCAAGGGCTCAAAATTCCAAACGTCAACTCCGATGTCAAAACTCTTGCCCCAACCTTCTAATTTACCGTGCGAATGACCAAATAAGTGCCAGGTGCCATAATGAGACTTGGGCCAGGTTCGCATGGAATAATGGCAAAGGATAATTTCTGTCTTTTCTACACATACCGTTGTCATAGACCCAATAATTTTGCGGGAAGCAATCCCGCGTTCTTTATTGAATGCCTCTACCGCTTCCGACAGATTTTTATCGTGAGAACCAAGAATAAAATTTATGCTTCCGTTCAATCTTTTCAAAACCTTCAGTTGGTCTTCGATATGACCAAAAGCAAAATCCCCTAAATGATAGACAGTGTCTTCCAGTTTGACTTTGCTGTTCCACTTTTGAATCAGGGCCTCGTTCATTTCATCAATGTCCTTGAAGGGACGGGAACAGTACTCAATAATTCTCTTGTGATTGAAATGATGGTCCGCAGTGAAAAAGATATTCATTTGTTCGTCAGTAGTTCCGGATGACTGGCGCGAAACCATTTTCCCACCATATCAAGAAGGTTTTCAGCCAAAGACAACATCTCGACTGCTTCCTGGTCGGATATCAATCCAGCCCGTTCATAACCACCGATGTTTCTTTTCTTGCTGTTACTTAACCAATCTTTTAAGCTCATTTTCGTCTCCAATCAGGAAAATCTTGTCCTGGACTATAACAGATTTGAGGAAATGGTGACCTTTGACCAACTTTGCCTGGAACTCTTTGATGGGATATACGGTGGGGTTTATCTCTCTGGAAAGTGTCTTTTGGGCATCAGACAAAACCGAAGAAACTTCGGCGAAAGTGACATTGCCCACCACCAGAACATCCACATCGCTTCCGTTGCGTTCCTCCCCACGGACAACAGAACCATAGATAAACGCTGCCCTGATACGGCCAGATAGCGGCGCCAGGGCGTCTTTTAAAATATCTGCCACCCCTGCGGTCTTAGTTACCAATCCTTTAAGTTCCCTAAAAACCGGAGAAGAAAGATTGGCCTGGTAATAGACCTGATGTCCCCGCACCGTGCGTTTAAGGATACCGACCTCCGAAAGTTGCTTTACCTCCCGCTGGACAGGTCCCAGGCCGGCTCCTGTGTTACGGACGATTTCCCGCAGGTAAAAGGCCTGATCCGCATGGCCATAAAGCAGAGAAAGAACTGCCTGCCGGGTCTTGCCGAAGAAGACCAGAGATAAATCCCTTGTTCTGGACGTTGTAATCATTATGGTTACAATTGTAACCCTTTCGGTTACAGTTGTCAACACCCCGGAGGGCTTAATTCTAATGCACTGTTTTGCCGCAGCATTTCTTATATTTCTTTCCCGAACCGCAAGGACAGGGTAAGTTCCGGTCGGCTCCGCCTAAAGAAAACACTCTTTCTGTCCGGCCATTCAGCCAATCAAGCGCGCCGGGCGCTCTCCGCCAGATTGGCAGAAACTTTTCGGCATAGCAATAGCCTTCGTCTTCGCCGCCGACTTTTATTCTATCCGGAAGGATATCGGGAATTTTTTTTCTACCGGTCAGATAGTCAGGCACATAGGGATTAATCTTTTTTGCTTTATCAAGGAGGGCGCTTGCTTCCGGAGACGGCCCTGTCTTGATAAAATGGAGCAGCGCTTTGGTGTAGAGCCAGTCCGGCGCACAGTCATCCGGATACTCTTTTGAATTCAAAAAATCTTCCAGTTCGTCATGCCTTGATAACCAGGCAAGGGAATGGACCAAGATATAACGAATTCCCTGGTTATCGTTAGGATTGAGTCTTAACATCTCGCGATAGTGTTTAATCGCCTCTTCACGTTCGCCCATCTCCCATAAGGTTTCGGCTAAACCCAGCCGCGCCCGCATATACGGCCGTGTTTCCAGAACCCCCCAGAAATGGCCTGTGTGCTCTTCAAACCCTTCCCGGCCCAGGGCCCGTTCTCCAGCTTCTACCCCTTTTTGGAAAAGTTTTTTTGCCTCCGGGATGCTATCCGCAAACTCTTCCGCCAAGAGAACATACGCATCCGCGCAATCCGGAGAAACAGCCAACGCCTTCCGGGCCAGCCTGACGCGCTCTTTTTTGTCTTTCTGGTCCCATGCTTCATACATTATATCCTGGGCCGATTCCAGCGCATTGCCTGGCGCCGCCGCCGGAACCCGGTTACCGTGACTGCCCAGCAACTCCTTGGTGTATTTATTCGCCTCGTCTATTGATGTAAAATTTTTGTCCCTCATAAGCCGGCCTAAATCTGAATGAACTTTTTCCAGGGCGCGGCGATCCCCTATTTTCGGCTCTTTCAATCTTTCCTGTATTTCCGATAACCGCTTCAAGACCTTTTCTATCCGATATTCCTTCTGTTCCAAAAAGAAGTTCAAGGTAGCATACTTGATACCTATTTCTTCTTTCCGCTCTCTTTTTTTTCTTCGAAACCAAACTCTTTGCCGAATGACCTTCTCCGCCTCGTTGTCAAGCATATCCAGAGCCGCCGGAATGGTCTTTACGCCTGCCTCAAGATATGATTGAAGCATCGATTCCTGGATAGCGGTTATTTTATATGCGATCTCAGAACATACCGGCAGGCCGGTAGGATAGGTAATCTTTTCACCGCAGTTGGGGCAGTATCGGTCTTCTTCGTTTTTGTGTTTTTCGTCAGAAATTATTTCCGCTAATTCCTTCTTTGGCATTTCCCGCATCTTTTTCATCGCCAACCTCCGTTTTCCCGCAAAATTCTTGCGGAGAATCACGGCAATTTGCAACACGCTTAATGAAGGCGTGTCTCCCTGGACGGGCAATCTTCGGTAGCGGGTCCGCCAATTCTCCTCAACCGGGGTCGGCCGCAATTGTGCGGGGTTGACAATCAAATAGATCGCTTCTTCTATATCCGCGTTAAACATACCGTCCGGCTGGCTGCGATATACGGAATAAAGCGCTGCTATGTCTTTCCGGTCGCCGTATTCGGAAAGCGCGGTGGCGATTACATCCAATAGTTCCGGATCCCGGGTTAGTTGCGAGCGAATAATTTCATGGGCCCGGGGGTGTTTCATATACCCCAGCGCGCCATACGCATAAAGCCGCGCCAAAGTATTCTTATTTTCCGTGACAATCTTTTCCAATATCGTCAGCGCTGGTTCGCCGATTTTTGCCAGGGCTTCACAGGCGGCATTCGCCGAGATGTCATTCTCAACATCCAGCATAAACTTAGTTAGAAGATCGTTCGCGACCGAAGAACGAATTTCGCCCAAAATTACCAAAAAAGGTAATACGTCGGGAGGCTCCGGCGCGTCTTTGTCTCCACCCAAAACCCGAATAATCGGCAAGACCGCTGGTTCACCAATTTCAATCAGGCGCTCCATTTCAATCACCGGATAACCCGTCTCCAGTTCACCTATCTTTCTGATGAGCGTTTCTACCTCGCCCGACGGCCCAGACCATTTGGATTTTCGCGTCACATGTAATATATTTTAAACTTTAGTCCCTCTTTAAATCAAACGCACGAACGCACGAACGAAGCAGCCGCCGACAATTAGATTATGGTATAATGTAAAGAATGGAAAAGAGCGTTGGGATTGTAAAAACCAGGCAGGTTACCCTGGCACAGCCGCCGGCTGACCTCCGGCTGGAAAATGGCCGGCAGTTCGGGCCGATTACGATTGCCTATGAAACTTACGGACATTTAAACAAGGAACACACGAACGCCATCCTTATCCTCCACGCCTTATCCGGAGACAGCCATGCGGCCGGATACCATGAGGGTGAAACAAAACCGGGCTGGTGGGACGCGATGGTCGGACCGGGTAAAGCGTTTGATACTAATATTTATCATGTAATCTGTTCCAACGTTCTGGGCGGGTGCCAGGGAAGCGCCGGACCTTCTTCCATAGACCCGGCAACCAACAAGCCCTACGGACTAAACTTTCCGATTATCACCATCGCAGATATGGTCAACTGTCAGAAGCTGCTGCTTGATTTTCTGGGCATCGAAAAACTTTACGCAATCGCCGGCGGGTCCATTGGTGGAATGCAGGTTCTCCAGTGGGCCGCTGCTTATCCGGAAATGGTGCGGCACGCCATCCCGATTGCCGCTACTTTGCGTCATTCGGCCCAGCAGATCGCCTTTGACGAAGTCGGCCGGCAGGCGATTATGTCCGACCCGGAATGGAACAACGGCGACTATTACGGAAAAAAGGTGCCGGCCAAAGGCCTTGCTTTAGCCAGGATGATCGGCCATATTACCTATATGAGCGAATTCTCCATGGCGGAAAAGTTCGGACGGCGGTTAAAAAGCAAGGAAAAATACGGCTTCTCCTTCACTCAGGATTTTGAAGTTGAGGGCTACCTGCGCTACCGGGGCGATAGTTTCGTCCAGCGCTTTGACGCCAATTCATACCTTTACATAACCAAGGCGATGGACTACTTTGACCTGATTACCGATTACAAAACCGATTTATTCCGGGGGATAAAAACCCGGTTTCTGGTCTTGAGTTTCAGTTCCGACTGGCTCTATCCGCCGGCAAATTCCAAGGAGATTGTGCGCGCCCTGAAACGTCACGGCGCCGAAGTTTCTTATTGTGAAATTGAATCCAATTACGGACACGATTCGTTTTTGGTAGAGTTTGAGGAAGAGACGTTTTTAATAAGGAACTTTCTGGCGGCGCAAAAGCCGTAAGGCGGGATTGCCGCGCAAACTGCGCTCGCAATGACATAAATGGAAAAGATTAGAGCGGACCATAAAATTATTCTGGAGATTATAAAGGACGGCTCCACGGTGCTGGACCTGGGTTGCGGCAAGGGAGAGCTTTTAAGTATCCTGGCTGAAAAACGGCACATCCGGGGCCAGGGCATCGAGATAGACCAGAATGCCATCGCCGAATGCCTGCGGCAAGGCGTTAATGTCCTCCACGGTGACCTGGACCAGGGACTTTCCGAATATCCGGATAAGAGTTTTGACTACGTTATCCTCAATGACAGCCTGCCTGAAGTTCGGCACCCGGCCACCATTCTCGCCGAAGCCCTGCGGGTGGGCCGGCAGGTCCTGGTCGGTTTCCCCAATTTCTGCAATTTGAGGGCGCGATTCCAATT
>JAHJUB010000080.1 GCA_018829455.1 Candidatus Omnitrophota bacterium | reverse complement strand
TTATTCGCTCAGATTGAACTAAATATGCAATATTTGAGGCAGTTACGTTTTTGCTTAAATAGCGACTGGCCCATTCACTTGCTTGTTTTATATCCATAAAATCTAATTCTGCAGTGTTGTTCATAGTTTTTTGACAGGCGAGACGCCTGTCCTACTGCGGGAGGGGACAGAGCCCCTCCCCTACAAAATCCCAAACATTAAAACGTAGTGCGACCCTTTCAGGGTCGCGAAGAACGAAGTGGGCCGGGGAAAACGGATTTGGCGGTTTCGGCTTCACTGCGCCTCAACTCGGCCACCCGCTGGCAACGCTCTTATTCATCGCGTTGCCTGACTTCGCTCCCCTCGATTTCCTGCTTTCGCCAAATCCTCGTTTCGACTGGCAATTTTTTCGGCGGGCATACAAAATTAATTGTACGCCAGTTCCCAGCACTTTTGCAAAGCGTTGAAAACAATTCCCATGTTTTGCTCAAACTGTTGTTGTGTTATCACATCTCCAACCTGCTGTGCTAACGAAACCTTGTGATGTCCGCGCATAGTATCAACCTCTGCTGATGTTTTTCTCCAACCATTGTGATTTGGATAATATTCTTCAATATTACCAACCGTTAACTCAAAAGTCTGATTGTGGGTTCTGAGGTCAGGGTGATTTGTCAAAAATTGAGTTAGCGCCATAGGTTTGTTTGGCTGGTCAAAAATAATTACGGTTTTGTCTTTATACAGACTTTTTTCTAATGGCTTGAATAGTTGCTCAATTGCATTAATTGATCGTTCGGCTTGTTTTAAGTCGCCATTAGCTTGGATGATTTGGATAGTCGGTTTGCTGATATAAAAACGATTGATAATGCGCGTCAAAAGCTCTAATTCACTCTTTCCTTCAACAATTAAAAAGTTTTTGGGCAACAAAAGATCCGCAGGGCTTCCGCCAAGCAATTCATAGACAATATATGGCTTTTCGTTCTCTTGAATTGGGGAAACGTTTGTAACTTTTTCAATTTTCTCAACCCGAAAAATTTTTTGATGATCGTGTTCGTCAGCTACAAGAACAGATGAGTGCGTATTAATAAAAACTTGATCGTCTTCTCTTGAAAGTTCAAGCAGAACATTTTTTAGTTTTCTCTGTGCTGTTGGGTGTAAATGCAATTCCGCCTCATCTATAAAAAACATGAAGGATTTGCCAACATCTTCATTTTCTTTACGAAAATCTGCATATGCCTGAAGAATTGCGAGCATTAATGCTCGCTGCATACCATCGCCCTTTTCTGTTGCTCTTGTTTCTATCCCATCATCAATTGTTGTATCAAAATTTTTTAGCAAATCATCAAAAATCGGTGGTGCAACTTCAAATGCAACTTTTGTGCAATCTGGAAATTGTTTTTCAAGATATATCTTGACCTTCCCGCTCAAATTATCCAACTCAATTTTTATATCGGAAGTTTCGCCACTAAAAATCTCCTCAAATTGCTGACGAAATTTTTGATATTGTTCGCTCTTTTCAAGAATGGTAGTTAAAACACCGGAAAGCATAACACCGACTGGCGAGGTTTTGGTAAATTTTGCTACATCCTCAAAATATTTTTTTGTATCCACATATTCAAACCTAGGAAGAAAATCGTTGAAAGCATTATCGAAACCAGTTGGTACTTTATCTAACCAACTTCCGTTGATTGCAACAGCGCGTTTTTTTGGATCGTTACTATTGCGTTTTGCTACAATCGTGTCACTTCCATTGAGGGCGTTGAGCATTTTTGTTTTATTGCCCTCATTTTTCATTCGATTTGCTCCATTTTGGGCTCCAGTGAATTCTATTTCTACAAATATTTCTGTATCGCCGGACCGCCCAAATCTTATCTCCTCGACGCTTTCCCCCTTTTTAGTTCCATTGAAAAACCAATCTATCGCCTCAAACAAATTGGTTTTGCCATGGTTATTTTGGCCAACAAATATATTGAAATTATCAGCTGTTATCTCTACTTTTTTGATTGAGCGAAAATTTTCAATTATAATTTTTGAGATTCGCATAATATTGTTTAATAACCAAGAGCTATCTGAGACCGATCACATCCAACTTTTTTCTTTGTCAACTTCTTACCTGTGACGCTGTTTCTGTTATTACATCTAATATATCGCTCATCGTTCCTTGGTTACCGCTAAGAAAATCCCATAATTCACCAGCAATTAATACTTCTTCAGGAGCAAAAAATTTCTTAAACTCGATTAAGTAATCAAAAAATCGTTCTTTGTCATAACCTGTTGGCTCCTCTGATGTCGGGTCAAAGGGAAAGCCAATAAAAAACCTGACATCTTTATCTGGATTCTGCAATTTAAGTGCGGCTCTGCCGTATAATATTTTTTGTTTTTCGCCTCGTCCTTCTCCGGAATTTGGTCTCACGGATTTTAATTCTATGGCAACGATTTCATTTTCTCTTTCAATGTAAGTGTCAACCGTAAACGGCAGGGAGTTAATTTCTTGGTCGGTGTCTGGATAATTAAAAATTAAACCGTTTTCTCTGTTCAAATCGGGCAAGTGTGCGCCTGATTTTAAATCAAGTATTATATTTTCTACTTGCGATTTTTGCGTTTCCTTGACTTTTAATGTATATACCCCGGTGAATTTACGCTTATAACCACCCGATAATATATGAGAAATATTCTCAAACCCGGTTCCTAAGGAAGTGTTTAATCCGTGTAGCCAGCTCGCTATGGCTATTAAATAAGGTATTTCTATATTTAATGGCTCAAGACGCTCCCTGAAACACTCTAGAAATGCGCGGTGAAATGGGGCGTTACGAATTTGCGCGCCCGTTTCCGGGAAATTATCGATTCTTCTTAACAATATATCTTTTACGACTTCGCCGATTCTATTTTGCTGGTCCTGTGTCAATGGCATAAATTATCCTTTAGGTGAAAAATTATTTCCGAATAGGGCGATTTATCCCGTTCGGTTCTGTTTAATACTGGTCGTTTGAATTGATTTATAATTTTCATTCCGGCTTGCTCGGCAATTGCAGGATACAAATTATATTTGTCATTTGCAACAAGAAAGGCATTAAAATTATCGGTTAAAAACTTTCTGCAATTGAATAAAACTTTAGAAATTCCAGCAACATAAGACGCTCGCGCTTCTGCGCTTTGTCCTTTGGAGAGCGGGCCTATTTCCAGGTCATCGCTCCGTTTAAAACCAAACAAATCATAAGCATACGCGTGTTGTTCATGGTAATCAATCAAACCAACATAAGGCGGACTTGAAAATATACCTTGAATCTTCTGTTTTCTTAATATCTTAGCGAATTCAGGATTTGCCCCACAGATTTCATCGAAGATATTTATTGTCTGAGCATCGCCGGGTAGACAAATTTGATAAGTATCCGTTCTTAACTTATTAAAAATCTCTAATCGTTGGATTGTATCTAGGCTATATCTTTCCCACCAACTTAATATTGAAAACAATGGCTTGCAAATCTTGCCGTGTTTTGAACAATAATAAGTCTGCGTAACCGGCTCTTTTAAAGTAGCCAAATCAGAATGAGTAGTGGCGCGGCATGTTCGGACGGTTCGGCTAAGAACAACAGTAATAAGTTTTTTAATTTCTTGATTTTTAATTTGTCTGACTATCTCCGCCGCAAAGTCAATTTCGTTTCGTACGTGCTGTAAATACCACTTATCCAAAAAATTATCCGATTTTTCCTGTTTAATTTTTATTTTATAATCCCCTGCGAGTTTGAGAAAGATAGATAAAAACTCCCCTTCCTTTTCTCGGCCGTATTTATATTCATTAATTTCCCCACTATTTATTTTACGTCTAAATTCCGGGGCGGGGAAAAACGTATTATTGAATTTAGCAAGTTCATGCAGTAGCGCATTTTCAAACCTAACTGTTTCGGAATCAGCGATAAAGGATTTTAATTTACGGGTAATGTTTTTTAATTCGTTGTCTATTTCAACGCAATCATATTTACCAATTTTAATATTACTAATCAGTGAGTTAAAAACTGATATATCAATTCCGATCGCGTGCATTCCCAATTCGCTTGCTTGAACTAATGTCGTTCCACTTCCACAAAACGGATCTAACACAACGTCGCCTTTTTTGAAATAAATTTCTTTTTTAAAATTATCTTTATGACCATCTAAAAAGTATTCAACCAACTGTGGGATAAACTTACCTTTGTACGGATGTAAACGATGGACGTGTTTGGTTGTTTCGGCTTCTTTAACATTATCAAAAGATAACGTCCAATTTACATCATGCCCTAATTGATTTTTCCAATTAATCTCTCTGTTGCCATTAAAAGATTTGTAATAATTAATCAGGTCTTTTTTGTCAACCAAAATTGTTCCATCATTACCAATTTTTTTAATTTTTCCATACTGAATTAAATATGTAATATTTGAGGCAGTTACGTTTTTGTTTAAATAGCGGCTGGCCCATTCACTTGCTTGTTTTATATCCATAAAATCTAATTCTGCAGTGTTGTTCATAGCTTTTTGACAGGCGAGACTTGTCCGCCGTAGCCAGTTTTTGGCGTAGGCTGACGCCTGTCCTACTGCGGGAGGGGACAAAGCCCCTCCCCTACAAAATCCCAAACATTAAAACGTAGTGCACGGGTCCCCTTTCCAAAGCTCTGGAAAGGGTCCTTTCAGGGTCGCGAAGAACGAAGTGGGCAGGGGAGGACGGATTTGGCGGTCTCACTTCAATACGTTCGACTCGGCCCCCCGCTGGTATTGCTCCTTAATCAGTCGCAATCCCTGACTTCGCTCCGTTCAAATCCTCCCCTTCAAGTAATCTTATTTGTGGGCAGGGGAGGATTTGAACCTCCGAAGACCTTCCGGTCGCCAGATTTACAGTCTGGTGCGATTGGCCGCTCCGCCACCTACCCAATTTTCAAAATTATACTATTTTAGACCGGTTTTTGTCAAAAAGAGCGGAAAGTTCTTGTCAAAGAAGGTATTTTTAAGGTAAAATAGCATAAAATGACCAAAAAACTATTCATTTTTGACCTGGACGGCACTTTGATTAACGCCTATCCGGCTATCGTAGAGAGTATGAACTATACCTTGCGCCGGATGAACCACCCGGAGGCGGAACCAGAAAGGATTATTCGTTCCGTAGGAATGGGGAACGACGGCCTGTTTAAAAAGTTTTTTTCAGACCGGGAGGTGCCGGAGGCCCGGCAGATTTATCGGGAACACCACCGGGTCAACCTATCCGGTAAAATTTCTCTGCTGCCCGGCGCGCTTGCGCTCCTGCGGAACCTGAAAGCGAAAGGAAAGTTGCTGGCGGTGGCGTCAAACCGGCCGGCCGAGACCGCGTCTCTTTTAATAAAAATTTTAGAGATTGAGGTCTATTTTGACCGGGTCCTGACCGGGGAAGAGGTTAGCCAGCCGAAGCCGGCGCCGGATATTCTGATCGCGCTCCTGGACTATTTTCAGGTTTCCCGGGAAGAGGCGGTTTACGTGGGCGATATGGATATTGATGCGGAGACCGGCGCGGCCGCCGGCGTCAAGACCGTAATTGTGGTTACCGGTTCTTCTACCAGAGAAGAGATTGAAGCCGTTAAACCAGGCCTGATTATTGATTCTCTGGAGGATTTTCCCGAGGATTGGTATTAATTACAAAAGATTGCTCATGGACATTTCCTCCGCGCTCCACAACCACTTCGGTTTTTCCTCTTTTCGCGCGGGACAGAAAGAAGCAATTCAGTCTCTCCTCTCCGGTCATCACACCCTCGCAGTTATGCCGACGGGTGCGGGCAAATCGCTCATTTTTCAACTCGTGGCGTTGCAACTCGACGGCATCACCCTCGTCATCTCGCCGCTTATTGCGTTGATGAAAGACCAGGTGGACAGCCTCACCCGTCGCAATATTCCCGCCACATATATCAACAGTGCGCTTCCCACTTCTGAACAAAACCTTCGATTGCAAAAACTTTTGCAAGGGGAATATCGTCTTATTTACATTGCGCCCGAACGTCTGCGCAGTATCCCGTTTCTCAATACGCTTCGTTCGCAAAAGGTCAGTCTGTTTGCCGTTGACGAAGCTCATTGCATCTCCGAATGGGGTCACGATTTTCGTCCCGATTATTTGCACATCGCGCAAGCCCGCGCCGCATTGGGGAATCCGCTCACAGCCGCGCTCACCGCAACCGCCACGCCGCAAGTCCAGGAAGATATTATTCGACTGCTTGGATTAAACGACTCAACGCGTATCGTGACTGGATTCAACCGCCCGAACCTGATTCTCGACGTGAAATACGCTTCGGGACTGCCTTCGAAGCTGCGTGCGTTAAACGAACTTTTGTCCACCCACCAGGATGGCGCGACCATCGTCTACACGGGCACACGCCGCGACGCCGAAGAAGTGACCGAGTTCGCGCGCGAGATCGTCCGAGTCCCGTCCGAGTTCTATCATGCGGGACTGCTTCCTGAAGAACGGACACGCATTCAAAACGATTTTATCTCCGGCAAACTAAACGTCATTGCCTGCACCAACGCTTTCGGCATGGGCATTGACCGCGCCGACGTGCGCCAGGTGATTCATTATTCTTTGCCAGGTTCACTCGAAGCATATTATCAGGAGGCAGGCCGCGCGGGACGCGACGGTCAACCCGCCAGAACGACTCTGCTCTACGATCCGCAAGACCGCGCTTTGCACGAATTTTTCATCGCACATAGCGTCGTTGCCGCGAATGATTTACGCGCCATTCACAACGTCATTTGCAGCGGCGAGCAGACCTGGGGGACGTTGGACAAACTCTCGCGGATTACAGGCCTGCATCCGGTTCAAATCAAGGTCGGGTTATCGGAGTTGGAACGCGCCGGCGCGTTGGAACACCTTGGTGATGAAGGCATCCGCATGTTGTTTCGGCGCGGGGAATGGAATCAATCTGAAATTGAGAAAGCCGCTGTCCATAGCAGGGAACACATCAAGCATCGTCAGCAACAATTGGATGGGATTGTTCGTTATGCGGAAGCCAATGCATGCCGACGCAAAATCATTCTCAATCATTTTGGGGACGCGGGGGAAGCGGAAGCGGCCGATTGCTGTGATAACTGTCGAAGCGCGGAAGAAGGCGCCGGGTCCAGAAAAGAAGCGAGTGAGATGTCGCACGGGGAACGCGCCGCGCTCATCATCCTTGATTGTATTCGCCAGGTCCACACTAAAGTCGGGCGCGAAAAACTGGCGCAGATTTTGCATGGTTCAAAGGCGCAGGACATTCTCAAATTTCATCACGACAAAAATGGGTATTACGGTAGACTGGTTGTGATTAAGCAAAACGATATTGAGGAGATGATTGGGCAGTTGGTTGAAATGGGATTTATCAAGGTTATTGGCGGCGAGTACCCGATTTTAAGCCTGACACCGCGTGGCGAAAACGCCGTCAAACAAAAAGAAACGATTGCATTGAAAGATAAATCTTCACCATCAGGCCACAGCCAACATATCGTTGCGCTCGGAGAATCGAAATCTTCATCCGCCATTCCCGAACTTATCAGCGCATTGAAAAGCAAAGACGGAAACGCGAGAAGATTGGCCGTTTCCGCGCTTGGAAAAATCGGAGACGCGCAAGCCGTTCAACCCTTACTGGATTTGCTCGCCATAGAAACAAAACCACAGGTTCGTCAATATGCCGTTAAAGCGTTGGGTAGTATTAAAGACCCGCGCGCAATGGATCTGCTCGTAAAAATTTCCGAAGACGAAAACGAACAATATTACACGCGCGATTCAGCAAAAGTCGCGATATTGCGATGTCGCCGCCCGACTCCCGACACCTCGACACTTTCGACACCCCACTCGCAACCCGCAACCCCTACTCCGCCATCCGCTATGGAATACGCACCACGCAATACTCCCGACCCCATCGTTTCCTATCTCTCCTTTTCTCACCCCCGCCCCCTCACAGGCAACTGGCAGGCGGGCTTCGCGCTCGACTTCCACAGCAGTTATACAGGAGCGGACTGGAATCGCAGCGGTATCGGCGACCTGACCTATCGTCTCAAATACCAATCCGACATGTCAGCGTTGCCCGCGCTCGTTGAACATACGCGCAAACTTTTCATCGCCCATCCCGAAATGGACCAGTTCGATCTCATCCTGCCCGTGCCTTCGTCCACGCCGCGCGAATTCAGTCCTGTTCACGAATTTTGCAAAGCATTATCCAGCGCGTTCAACAAACCTATGCTAACCTCCACCACAAAGACTCGCCAGATCAAACCGCAAAAGGAAATGAAGACCCTGTCTCAAAAGCGCGACAACGTGGCTGGCGCATTCGCTGTGAACGGTGATATAATAGGCAAGAGCGTCCTTCTCGTTGACGACTTGTTCGACTCAGGCGCGATGCTTAATGAAATCACGCGACTGTTTCTCAAACATGGCGCGTCTCGCGTGAATGTTCTGACGTTGACACGAACCATTCACTCCGACGCGTAACACAGGTCGGCAACTTGCGTTACGAGACAACCATGACACTTTCACAAAACTCTCTCGCATTACTTTTGCTTTGTTCCCAGCTTGGATTGGATGATGATTCCGCCAAGTCATTGACTCTGCGCGAATGGAATCCGCTTGTGCGAAAAATGCAAGCCGCGTCCCTTCGACCTGCTGATTTGCTGTTTCTTTCCGTCGAAGATTTACAAACCCGACTTGACCTCCCTACGGATTACGCATCACGCATTACGAATCTGACAAGCCGCATGGATAACTTGCACCGCGAACTAAACCGCCTCGCGTCTCTTGGCATTTTCCCGCTTATAAGCGACGCATCAGACTACCCCGAAAGATATCGCGCCCGCCTGAAAAACTCAGCGCCGACAGTTTTATTCTACGCAGGCGAAAAGGCCTTGCTTGGACAACCTGGAATCGCAGTGGTCGGTTCGCGTCATCTGGATGAAGCCGGACAGGAGTGCGCGCGCTTTGTCGGCAATGCCTGTGGACTCTCTGGTCAGGTCTTGTATTCGGGTGGCGCGAAAGGTGTGGATACCATCAGCATGGAATCCGCGCTCGAGGCACGGGGGGCAGCCGTCGGCGTGCTGGCAGATAGTTTGGAGCGAATAGTCAAAAGTCGGAAAGAAGCGTTGAAGAGGGGAGATTTATGCCTGGTCACGCCGTACAGTCCAAATGCAGGATTCTCCGTCGGTGCGGCGATGGGTCGTAATCGTCTTATTTATGCGCTGGCAGATTATGCCATCGTCGTCGCAAGTGACGCGGAAACAGGCGGCACCTGGGCGGGCGCAACCGAGACGCTCAAAAACGGATGGATTCCTGTTTTTGTGTTGGAGCATGAAGCTATGCCAGAGGGAAACAAGTTGCTATTGCAAAAAGGCGCGTTGGCATTTCCGCATCCATTCAACGAGTCGCCTGTCAAACTGCCTGATTGGATGAAGGAAAAGGCTGCAAGTTTGCCGTCCCAGCCCAGTCAGCCAAGTTTGTTTCAGTAGTTTTACAAGAGTAGCCGAAAAGAGGTATAACAATTTATATGGAAACCTATTCTTTTAGGGTCGTTGTAGAACCGGACGAAAATCGCTGGCACGCATATTGTCCGGCATTGAAGGACCGAGGAGCGGTTACCTGGGGAAACACTAAGGCAGAAGCGCTAAAAAATATTGAGGAAGTGGTCCAGATGATCGTTGAAGAAATTCTTGAGGATCAAAAGACGCTTCCCACCTGGCCCCGGGACGAAGTTACAGTTTTTCCTGAACCAAGGGTAGCGGTTGCGGTGTAAGTTATCAACATCCTGACGGAAGACGAGTTACAGTTACCCTCCACCATTTTAGTGATACATTCTCACCGAAAACCTTGGAAAGTATGATTTTGGGGCAGGCTCATTGGACAGAAAAGGACTTGAAAAGGCTAAAATTATTTTAGTATTAGATGGATAGGTTTACAGAAGAATACGAGTTTTTCCGGAAAGGGGACATACCCGAAGCCCGGCAGATTTACCGGGAACGCCACTTTCCCGGGAATTGGTAATTTTCCAGTTCCTCGTCCGGTAACTGGTTGAAAACCCTTGTGAAAAAAAGTTCTTTTTCCATATTATCATACTCTCCATTTTTGAGGTTCACTTTTAAATCATGCTTTTAGCCGCCCTGGCAAAAGCAAAAATATTTTCGTGGGGGGTGTCCTCCGAAAAATAATCGGTGGCGGCTACGATAAAACGTTTCCGGCCTGATTTTTTGACCGTTTCAATAAGATTCTTGGTCTGTGCTTCCACCTCCCCCGGGGTTCCTTTTCGCAAAAGCTCTATCTGGTCCAGGTTGCCGGAAAGGACCACCTCTTCCGGAAAGACCGCTAACGCCTCCTCCAAAACCGTATCTCCGTACGGAGGCGGGGTGAGCGATTCGTATCCGGACATTCCAAGACCGGCATACAGGGAAAGCAAACCTGCGGCGTAACCACAATTATGAAAGAGCGCCCCCACCCCTTTTCCCTGGATATGCCTGATGAGCCGTTCTTCGTATTCCCAGACGAATTTCCGGAAGAATTTCGGACTGACCAGTTTGGCGTTGGCGATGTTGGCGGCGTAACTGACCAGGTCGGGCCCGGCGGCGAGAATCTGGTCGATGTAACCGATGTTTCGCTCTAAGAAATACTCCATCATTTCCCGGTAAAACGGCTCGTCAACCATCGCGTAAAGCAAGAGTTCGTCAAGTTTGCAAAAATAAAAAGCCGCAAAATTAAACGCGCCCTGAATCCACGGAGCGATAACCCCGGCCGGTCCGGCGGCTTCCTTTGCCCGGACAACTGGTGTTACGTCTATCGGCGAAGGAGGCGGCTGGTATCGGCGGCAGAGTTCAAAATCAGACCGGTTCTTAATCGGATATTCCACCGGACTTGCTTCATAATCGTAAACGGAAATTCTGTTCTGTTTATGAATCTGCTTCAGAAAACCGCCGGGTGTTTTAACAAAGAGGGTGGTTAACGCCGTTTTGTCATCACGCACTTCTTCGTTTTTGGTTTCCCAGCCCGCGAAAGATTCTCCGACCGGATTATAAGCCGGCGTGCAGTTGCGGTGAATCAGGTCAAAACCGAAATGACGATAAACCTCCGGCGTCCGGGTTACTACGTCAACTTCATCGCTTTGAAAAAAGGCCTTGACAAAATTGACGTGGATAAAGGGAGAAACCGGGAAAGGGCCCTCTTTTCCGGCGAGCAGTTTTTGAAAAAAATCTGTCATTTATTTATGTCGTTTTGTATCAGATTAAAAGCATTTTCGTCATATGCTTCCAATCAGACAGTCCGTCCAGCGAATCAATGCCGTAAAGATTGTCACGACCGGCCAACATGGCATACCGACCGGTCTTTTCGATGTCCGCGCCTTCTAACATGGCCGCGAGAAAACCGGCTACGGCGCAGTCACCCGCGCCGCAGGCGTTCCGTACCCGCCGCGGATCGGCCGGGAAAGCCGGAATCCAAAAGTCACGACCGTTCCAGTTTTCAGAGGGCAGATTAAGGGACGTGGCGGCATTCAGTTTCCCGATATCTCCCGTTCGCAGATATGCGCCGCGATGTCCGGCCTTGATCATCAGAACCTTCACTCCCATAGCCAGTATCCGGTTCCCCAGACGCAGAATCAGGTCCGGCGAAACAGCATTCATGATATCCCCTCCGTTTGCCTCGGACAGGATGCGCCCATAGCGCTTTGGCTCCAGCATGAAGAGAATCTCCTCTATGCTCGGCACAAAAACATCAACAAACGGCAAAACCGCGGCCAGGATACTCCGCCAATCGGCTTGCCCCGCTAAACTGCCCGGATCCGGTAAACTCATATCCAGGGACGTGATTACCTTCAGTTTACGGACACCGGCCAAAAGATTGCGAAGTTCCGCGCCGCCATTCACAAACAGACTTTTCATTAGTGTGGGATAACCGAAGTGGAACAGACGGCTTTTCCCGACCGTGTCGTAATTGATGTCCGTTGAGGTAAAGATGCCGTTGCATCCCGGGCCTTCCAGGAATATCCGGTCCGTGCCGGGCGGCGCAATGACAATGCCATAAGCCGTTCCAGCCTTATTGGTGCGCCGGATACCGGACGCCATCCCCTGTGCCTGTAATTGGCCAGCGACAAAATCACCGAGTATATCGTTGCCCACCAGCCCCATGAGCGCAACGCGCCGTCCGAACTTCCGCATGGCCAATCCGGTATTGGCGACGCCGCCCAGCGAAAGGTTCAGTCCTTCAACCTCAACAAGTTTGCCTGGTCTGAAGATGTCTGGGAGCGGAACAGCGCCGCGCGCGGATGGGAACAAAGGCGTCAGATCCACGCCGATATAACCGGATACGACGGCATCATATTGAAATTTACGATCCGGATGCATTGGTTATTTCAGAAAGTCATTTACTTCAAAAACATCCAGGTAACGCAAAGCTTCTGCGCGAGTTTCAGCGTGCACACTCAATATCATTCTGCCCGAATTTGCGTATTTTTTCCACAGTCTTACGGCATCCTCAGGAGATGAGGCCCCAAGCCACAAACCTTTTCCCAGCGCATTAATCTTTTCATAAAGCCATGTCCAATCCTTATTTTCTTGATCACCCGCGCCTGGCACCCATTGTATGACTCCGATTTTAGCTATGGAGCAGATTGATTCCGCGTGGACAATATTGCCCGGCCCGTCCAGGTGGTATTCCACGGCATCCAGACGTTCGATCTCCTTTTTCAGGTAAGGCAGGGCAAATTCATCAAAATGTTTCTTGCCGATGCTGAACCCGAAATCACATTGCGGCACGCCTATTATTCCATCGGCATATATGTAACGCATTAAATACTTGCGCATAATATAGAGTTTATGTTATAATCGGAACAGTCGTAAAAAGGAGGGCTGTTCCGATGAAGAGACTTGAGATTCCAGATGTTGAAACATTTCTGGCAGCAGTGGAAGATGAAAT
>JAHJUB010000201.1 GCA_018829455.1 Candidatus Omnitrophota bacterium | reverse complement strand
TAAGTTACTAATTCTATTAATATGTGTTGACTAATTACTATAGTTTATAAAAGAGATAATATACGATGTCTCCTTGATGGAGACACTTAAATTATGCTAAAATCTTAAGTAATTAGTCCTCTGTGAAAATCCAGGTTAGGGTATTTAACCCGCTTTTATTGCAAGTTTCTGTTCTTATTGCATGGATTGTGTCAGCAATATGGGTCTTTTGGTGGAATTCTAAACACGACAGTAGAAGTGAAAATATAGGAATATTAGCGGGAATACTTAAATTCAGCAGGTTTTCAAACCAGATGTGGAGCCAACTTGAAGAGAATTGTAAAAAAAGGCGACGAAGAAGGTGCGAAAAACATGAGAGAATTTTCCAAAATAGATGTTTTTGATGACCCAAAAGTTTTAGGAGCCTTTCATGATTTATTACAAGCATATGGGGCGTGGGATAATTTTTTAAAAAATTTCTTAAACTCAACGACCTAACTGAGAGACAAAATTAAGGTGAAAAGTGAGAAATAATGTGAAGTAAAGATAGGCAGATGTCATGAAAAGAAAATTAACACCGATTGCCCGAAAGTTGAGAAACAACTCCACTGAAGCAGAAAAAAGATTGTGGCAACATCTCAAGTATAAACAAATGGATGGATTGAAATTTAGACGGCAACAACCGGTTGGAAATTATATCGTTGACTTTATCAACTTTGAAAAAATGGTTGTTATAGAAGGTGATGGTGGACAACATGCAGATAACCAACATGACACAGAAAGAGATAAATGGTTACATCAAAACGGTTTCATAGTCTTAAGATTTTGGAATAACGACGTCCTGGAAAATACGGAGGGGGTTGTGGAAATTATAAAACAGATTCTTTCTCCCCCCCTTCCCTTACCCCTCCCTCCAGGGGAGGGGAATTAAGAAAAATGGACGAAAAACATTTACGGAAGTTACTGCAGGAGTTTAAGGTGGGGCGGAAAGACGCAGAGGCGGTGCTGGCGGAACTGAAATCCCTGCCCTACCGCGACCTGGGGTTTGCCCGGCTGGATACGCACCGGGCTCTACGCTGCGGCTTCCCGGAAGTCATTTACGCGCCGGGCAAGACCGACGAACATTTACGGGCGCTCGTAAAGGAAATCCGCCGGGACCACCCGGAAAAGTTTCTGGTGACCCGGCTGGAAGCCAAACGGGCGGCGCGGCTGCGAAAGAAGATTTCCGGGCTTACTTATTTTCCGGAAGCGCGGCTTTTGACCGGAAAGATATCCGAACCGGCTTCTAAAAACTACATTATGGTCATCAGCGCCGGCACTGCGGACTTTCCGGTTGCCCGGGAGGCGGAAATTACCGCTAAGGTAATGGGCAGCCGGGTGAAGACCCTTTATGATGTCGGGGTGGCCGGCATCCACCGTCTGCTGGATTCGGTGGAAACGATTCAAAAAGCAACCTGCCTCGTGGCGGTGGCCGGAATGGAAGGCGCCCTGCCTTCGGTGGTGGCCGGTATCGCCGGAAGACCGGTCATCGGCGTGCCTACTTCCGTCGGATACGGCGTCTCTTTTGCCGGTTTAACCCCGTTGCTGACGATGCTGAACTCGTGCAGTTCCAACGTGGCGGTAGTAAACATTGACAATGGTTTCGGCGCCGGCTTTATGGCGCATTTGATAAATACCGCAAGGTAAGCTGTCATCCTGAACAATCAAAATGGAGGTTCTTGAATGGAAAAAACGCTAAAACTGATTGAGAAAGAAATTAAGTTGACGTTGGACCACAAGGACCGGATGCGGGAGAAGGTCATGCCGGCCTGCCGCGAAGTCGTCCGGATGGCTTCCGAAATAATCAAGGAAGTGCACCGGCGCCACTGGCCGAACGCCAGGAAAAACCTTCAAAAAGCGTCCGGGGCGATCAAGGAAATACAGCAGATGCTGGCGAAGGAACCGGACCTGCGCTTTGCCGGTTTTGTAACTATGGCGGAAAAAGAGTACGCCGAAGCAGCCATAACCCTTGCGGTTTTAGGTGACAAGAGACTTCCCCTGCCGGCGGAATTGGGGGTTTCGGCGCCGGAATATCTCAACGGAATGGCCGAGGCAATCGGCGAGATGCGCCGGCATCTCCTGGACCGGCTGCGCAAACAGGAATTTGCGGAATCAGAACGCATCCTGGAGACAATGGACAGTTTCTATTTTTTCCTCTTTTCGCTTGACTACCCGGACGCAATCCTGCGCGGTTTGCGCCGCATGGTTGACAATGACCGCGGCATCATTGAGCGCACC
>JAHJUB010000182.1 GCA_018829455.1 Candidatus Omnitrophota bacterium | reverse complement strand
TCGGAAAAGAGATCAAGAAACTTAAGCATGATGGGAAAGGCTTTGATGACCTATTACAATCAAGAAGAGGGTTCTTGCCTTCCGCTCAGGTCCGCTGGTGCACAGAATACTTGAAAATAAAACCGTTTGAAAAATACGTTGGAGACGATCTATGCTACAGTTATGTTGGCATTCGAGCTGATGAGCCACACCGCAAAGGATATATCTCAACTAAACCGAACATCATTCCCCAATACCCCTTTATTGAAGAGAATATTACAAAGCCAGTTGTTTTTCGTATTCTGGAAGAAAGCGGCCTTGGCATACCCAAATATTATGAATGGCGGTCTCGTTCGGGGTGTTATTTCTGTTTCTTCCAACAACGCATAGAATGGGTAGGCTTGTTAGAGAACCATCCCGAACTCTATGAAAGAGCCAAACGGTATGAACGAGAAGACTCACAGACAGGAGAGAAGTATACCTGGGCGTCTCGCGAAAGTTTGGCAGAACTCAAAAATCCTGAGCGGATTACTCAGATAAAAGAGGAAAATGCACGCAGACAATATGCGCTAAAACAAAGGCATCAGGCGAACCAGACACTTCTTCAAATTTTCAACGACCACGAAATTGAAAACGAGGGTTGTCTAATTTGTCATCTGTAAAATATAAGAGAAGTTATTATGCCCACTAAAAACACTAATGGTTCGGACGGCAAGCATCGTCTCGGTTTAACTTTCCACAGAACGTTTAGTTTGTCGCGCTCTGCAGTTTCACAAATACTACAAGTTGCGGAGAAAATTGAATTACAAGGCAGCAAAAAATTAGACTTGAAAAGTATCACCGAGTTTGCCAGTTTGGGGAGCATTTACATCGAAGCTATGCCTCGATACGCACGTGGCTCCGGGCTATTAAATTCAAAAGGGTTTCTCACAGAATTGGGTAGGCTAGCAAATAAATATGATAGTTTGCTAGATCAATCGGGAACGCAATGGTTAATGCACTATCATCTTAGCGCACCGCACGGACCAGGCGCTCCTTTTTGGCATGAAGTTGTCTCAAACCGGTTTTACCCGGGCAGTGTCTTTTCAGCTGATGACTTAGTTGAACAGATTGGAAATTTTATCTGGGAAACAGAAAATAAAATTCTTTCCGAGCGCGCGGTACGAAGCACAGTCACGGTATTCTTGGGAACCTATACCAAACCTGAAGGATTGGGGAAACTTCGTATGCTCGAAGACACTGATAGCGGACGTTATCGTGTTCGCGAACCTGCTCCTCCCCCAAATTGGGCAGTAGGTTATGCCTTACTTGATTTTTGGGAAGCTCACTATTCTGGGCGTTTATCGGTTGGATTAGACACCTTGCAGGAGAGCGGCTTCCCTGGTTTATTTTTCATGGGCAAAGCTGATTTAGATGAGGCGCTCCAAGTTCTTCAAGAGGCGCATTATTTGGAATTGCATCGTACCGCTCCACCTTATCAGGTTGTCCTTCTTCGACAGGACCGAGAATTCCTGCTCCACAAACTTTATGGCACAAACTGACCTAGAAACTCTCGTCGAATACTTACGCCGTCGTACGGCACGAACCCATGTGGGTTTATGGCTGATGCCGCTAAACAGAATCGGCCATGAAGCTGAAATAGCCGTCCGCCTTGGAGTACAGGCGCTCGACATTGGCAATTATTTACATGGCAAACTACCTACTGGCGCTGATTTTGTTCGTCTATCCGCGCAAAAAGTGATAGAAACGTTGGATGACGTTGCATCGTCAATTGGCCAAAGTGATTGTGTTCTTGTTTACAACTTAGATTTGCTCTTGTCTGGGATCAAGGATGAAGAGCGCCAGCAAATCTGGCTAGACTTGTTCAATCGGTTTCCTGGTCGCGCCCGCGTTTTGTTAATAGCCGTCCCCGATACAGCGACCCACCTTTTACCATCTGAATCACTCCACAAAAAATGGCAGGATGATTCTCGTTTGGCATAACGCCAATCATTGGAGGGATCCATGTTAATCAAAGAACTCGTCAAACTAGATACACAGGGGAAGTTCATCAGTGCTGTTCAATTAAGCGACTATGATAATCCACAGGATAATCTGACATTGCTAAAGTCTTACATTTTCGCCGAAAACGCCCCGGATACTCATGGAGGCCAATCGCGCGTTGTAAGCTCTATCCAACTTCTGCGAGAAATACGACTCTCTTATATAAACAGCAGTCCTGTCAATCGCTTTGTAGTTGTCGCGAACTATGGACATGGTAAAAGCCATCTGGCGGTGGTTTTAGCGAATTACTTTGCAAAACCATATCAATCGGACGAAGTGAAAGAAATATTAGGCCGGATAGAGACTACCCTGCAAAACAACCTCCCCGAGGCAGAGAATTTTCGCGAATTTAAACACCAGTATGACCGTTTTCTAGTTGTTCGCTTGCGAGGAGATACTCCGCGTACGGTGCGCGAACAATTTTTCCCTGCTCTCAAAAAAGCGCTTCAAGAACATCCTGCGACCCAAAATGCAGACTTGCCATTCTGGAATCAACAGGCAAAGCAGTGGCTCCAAAGCAAAACGGATGATAAGCAGGCGAAACAGTTTCTCGGGGAAAATTTTAGTACAGACATCCCAAACCTGCTTCAGGATGTAGAAGAAAATAAACAAGAGGCTTATGAGCAATACGTTCAGCTATTCGCGCACCTAAATAATGGTGTCGCTCCAAATGCGGAAGGCAACTTTAGTTTACGCGAAGCTGCGATCTGGGCAGTGGATAAATTT
>JAHJUB010000190.1 GCA_018829455.1 Candidatus Omnitrophota bacterium | reverse complement strand
CCGAAATCAAACTCCTGTGTCTCCGGTTTGCCCAGATCGTGCAGACGAGCATACCTGGAGAAGGCCGCCTCCGGGTTGTATGGTATTCCACTTGAGTTCCAGGCAGCATGGCGTGCAGTCTCGTCCAACATGTGCTCCACCTCCGAGAAGACCTGATCCAAGAACCAATCCCACTGGAAGTTGCGAGGATCGGTCTTTCCATTCGTATCTATGTCTGCGTGGCGGAAGATCCGATCCCTGGTAACACCAAACTGCAACACCAGCGAACGAACGTGCTCCACCACACTCTGTAACTGTGCGCCCGGGTAGGGTGGGCTGTCTGGCCAACGAGGGTATTCCAGTTCAATCCCTATGGTAGACAGGTTTGCATTAGGTTTCCAGCGATCATCTTCCGCGTTGAACTCGTTGAATCCCGGGATGTGACTATATCCCACGTGGTGGGCGGCCTTGTCATAGGGAACACAGCGCCAGATCACCCCTCTCTTGTCAATCAAATCGTGTGCGCTGGATTGATAGGGATTCTCGGGGTTCGTCCACCAGCTAATGGCTGCCTGTGTGGGTCCCTCTGTATCGTGCAGCACGATATAGCGAACGTCGTGCCCTCCGCGCTCCGACTGGAAGAAATCCAGGTCGTACTTGTCCTCGTACGTGAGATCCGCGCTGACCCCGGGTGTATACGCTGCCCTCCGACGACGCGTGATCTCGGGGTCGCCAGCCGCGGCACTAGTCTCACAGATTATCTCCGGCTCGTAGAGTGACATATCGTTGCCTCCTCGACTTCAAGGTACGGGCTTACCATCGGATCTCGCTGATCTGATTGGGCTGGCTTTCCGGGTAAGAAATGATCGCCCCGCTGAATCCCTGTCCACGGTATACTATCCCTTCTTCCACGAAGTCGAACTCCGTGGTCTCTGGGTGGCCCAGTCTGTGCTCCCGGGCATAGATGACGAAGGGCGACTGGGGATCATAGGCGATGCCACTGGCCCCCCAGGCGCTTTCTCGTATGGTCTCATCATCTGGCTCCTGATCAAGCTCGAAAACCTGAGCCCGGAACGTTAAGATATCCAGATCTACTGGATCCGGCCCGGGTTGCCCCTTGACCATGGCGCGAGTGGCGATATCTTCCGCCGGAATACCATAGAGATCGACTAGATAGCGTGTCAAAGAGACCGCGCTCTCAATCTGAGCGTTCGGGTAAGGTTCCTGCCCGTCATTCAGGTTGACCAGCATCACGCCAATCGAGAAATCGTCCACTTCAGGCCTACCGTTCCACTCCCCGCCTCCAACGTGCCAGGCGGCCTGCGCTTCCCGCACGAGCTGATAGATCTTGCCACTGCGAGAGATGAGATAATGCACGGACCATCCGCTATCTGGGCTACGAAGCCTCCGCAGAGCCGACTGGAAGTCCTCACCGCTGGCATGCAGTACCACCAGGCTTGGAACGGTTCCTTCGGACCGCATGGAGAGGTTAGGGGATCCCCGCCACACAGCTCCGCTGAAATCCGTAGGCCTATCCCAGCAGAAGGCTCGTACGAAGGGTCGGGTACTCCATTCTGCCTGCAGCGCATCTACAACCGGGAGATGCTTATTGCCATGGTTGGCATTGTTATGCCAGGCGGCGAAGCCAAAGGGAGAATGCCCGAAGTTGTCTACGATCCACATGCACTGGCAGAATAAAGGGTCGTTCCACCGATAGAGCCCGTAGGGTCCAAAAGAACGCAAGATTTCCACGTTGTAAAGAGAGTGCTTCTGCAGGTCAATGCGGGGATAGCGCGGATCCTGCCACCACCCGGGCTCATAGCCGGCCTCCGTGGCCAACAGGGGAAGGCTGCGCCCAACGTGCTGGTTTACCAGGGCGTCAATCCACTCGTAGTCCAGGAAGTGGCACCCGCTGTCATCTACGTAGTCGAGGGGATGATTGAGGGGACGATTATGAATGGCCACAGCGCAATCGTCCAGGTCAGAGATGTGATCATTGGCGTGAAACCACTCGAAGGCCTCGCGATAGAAGGTCCGATGAGCATAGTCACCCCCGGGAGTAGGGGCGGGCAGACAAGGTATGCCCCCGGCGGCTTTGATCACCTCGGCATTGCGCAGGAACTGCTGACAGATCTTGGCAACCACATCGCCGGAGGCCCATTCGTTGGAATCCCACTCCGTTCCCAGGTTGGGCTCATTGCCCCACTCGAAGTAATGAGCCCCGGCGTCTACATAGGCTCTCACATCCCCCTCAGACACCACATAGTGGGGATGAGGTTTGAGAGACCAGAAACGGACAATCACCTCAATGCCCTGAGCAGAAAAGGTGCTGACCATGTCGGTCTTGTTTCGACCGCCGACCAGCGCCTTGAACCAGCGTGTCCCCAGTTTTTCGTAGAGATACTCTGCATAGCCTGGAACATCACCGGGCTTCTTATGATAGCCCGCGCTATCGTGGAATCCCCAGCCGTTGTCATCCACAGGGCGTGGATAGTCCCTCAACATCATAGGCATGGCACGGTCTCCTTTCAGGCAAACGCTTCACACCCCTGAACAGGCCACCAGGGCAGCCGGCTGCAAGGGGGATTACCCAGTTCGAAGCGACACTTCTCTCTCTTCTGTCTCGAGTTTCACCTCCGGATGCTTGCTAAGATAATCCTCAATGGCCGCGTGCAGGGTGGTTGCAGCCAGGTTGGAGCAATGCGTCTTCACTTCCGGTAGCCCACCCAAAGCCTGGACGACCTGCAGATCGGTAAGCTCCATGGCCTCTTCCAGAGTCATCCCCTGGGCGATTTCCGTGCCCACGGAGGCACTGGCCACAGCCGCTCCACAGCCAAAGGTGCGGAACTTGATCTCGACAATGCGGCCATCCTCGACCTTGATGTAGTACTCCATCAGATCGCCACAAACTGGGCTTCCCACTTTGCCCACGCCGTCGGCATCCTCAATAATGCCCACGTTGCGTGGGTTCTGGAAGTGATCCATTACAACCTCAGTATACACGAAATCCTCCTAAAAATCCACTCCACACCACAAGAATGATCATATATCCGCGATAATTCAACTGGAT
>JAHJUB010000176.1 GCA_018829455.1 Candidatus Omnitrophota bacterium | reverse complement strand
ATCCCCGGCCAGATCGGCGAATAGGGGCCGGTGATGCCCTGTGATACCCAGGTACCGGACGAGTCCCTTTTCTTTGATCGCCATCGCCTCGTCAATGATTCGGGGAGACGGCTCCCTGTTGTGCCAGCCGAGAAGCAGGATGTCGGCTCTATCGATGCCGAGCCGCCTCAGCCCGCGCCGGACACTCCAGCCCAATCCCCTGGGCCGGATATAGGATTGAAGGGCGATGACGATCTGATCCCTCCGGCCGGAGGCAATGATGTTCCGCAGGGCTTTTGTCATCTGAGGGGTCCGCAGGGCGCCCCAGTAGAACAGATTACACCCCGCATCAAAGGCGGCTTCAAACGCTCCCGCCGGCGCCATGTAGGACGACCCCATTCCCAGCCGACCCACTTTTAGTTCGGTCTGTCCCAGCTGGTTGCGTTTTTGCAGCCAGTCATAAGGAGCATCGATCCTATGTGTCATGGAAGTCACTCTCTTTTTTTATCAATTTTTGATATTACTCGGCCACTGATCAGACCTCAACAGAAATATCTATTCTCGCAGAAAAAGCCGATTCTGTCATGCTCCGTCTAACCTTTCGTCTAACCCTCCTTCTAATCCGTCCCGGCAGATAAGGCCAGCGATAGGATCTTTCTCTCAAATAAAGGGAAGCCGGCTTCACAATCCAATCAGTTTTCCACCTTTCTAAAGAATAAACACGTTACCGCGGTCGTATCTTTTATGTGAGAAACAGTTTCAATGTTGATGACAAAAAAGGAGTGAACAATGTCCAACCTGGTTGAAGATATTAATACCATCCCCATCTGCCCGTTCTGTGAGGCGCAGCTCAATACAATCCGCTACCAGCCTCTTGTGGGTTTTTTGGGAAAGAGGTATGTCTATTTCTGCCCCGAATGCAAGAAGGTGCTGGGCGTTTCCCACCGAAAAGGATTCTGGATGGGATGACGTCCTTTATTATCTGGACAACAGGGGAAACCCGATATAAAATACCCATATAAGTATTTCTCAATAAGCAAGAGGTCGAAAATGAGTAAACCAACACTTCACTTGGGATTGATCATGACTGCCGCCGGAGTGATTTTATGGGGAGCCGCCTGTTCGTTAATGCCCAATATGAGCAAGACTCCTACGCCCCCTGTCAAGCAGCCGATCAGCACCGAAGATCTTTTTCTACAAGGAGTCGATCAGTACCGGGCGGGTCAATTCGGTCATGCGAAAGAAACTTTCGACCGGGTGATTTCTTCTCAGTCGAGACATCTCCAGGCCTATAATTACAGGGGGCGGTCACTGATCGAGCTCAAGCAGTTAAGCCCGGCTTCCGGAGACTTCGACACCTGCCTTCAGATCGATTCCCGTTTCGCTCCGGCCTACTCGGGAAAAGCGATGATTTTTATTCAAAACAAGGATTATTCCTCTGCTTTGAGCAGCCTCGATCAGGCCATTTCCCTGGATTCCAATGACTCCGAAGCGTATTACCTCAAGGGAATTGCTCTGGGTTATCAAAAAAAATTGGAGCTTTCCATCAAGGCCTTGAAAAAATGTCTTGAACTCAAGCCCAATCATGCCTATGCCCACTACCAATTGGGACTTGCTTACTACCAAGCCGGCCGCAAGGATTTGACTATTGTTCACCTGGAAATATTCTTACGTCTTGCCCCCGCTGCGCCGGAGGCTGATCAAGTGCGAAAACTGCTCGCATCGCTGCGTTGACAGCATGTTGGGATAATGCGGTCGCTCTTCTACTGCTTGATGCCTGTAATCTGGACTCCCATATCGATGAGATCGATGTTGAGAATGGTATAGCCGCAGACACTTCATGGACTTACGTTCCTGGGATCCCGCGTAAGGAATTGGAAAGATGCGATTCCTTAAACTGATCTTCGACAGTTGTTGAAGCATTTTCAAAACCCGGTCTTTTGTTTTCAATAACTTAAGCTATCAATATGCAATATTTTTTTGAAAAGTAGTGCCTAATAATATCATTATAGGTCTTGACATATTGCTCTTTTCCGT
>JAHJUB010000079.1 GCA_018829455.1 Candidatus Omnitrophota bacterium | reverse complement strand
TTTATTACTTCCCTGTCAAGCATAGAGCTCCTTTATCATGTGTTCCAGGTTTGCGGAATGAAATAACTCCGCGTAGTGATGCATCTTTTCTTTATTGAGCGAAGAAATGTCCAACCGGGTATTGACGGGGTAAACTTTCCTGCCTACAAAATAAAGATAGTCCACCAGTGCTTTCTCCTTTTCGGCGATGAGTACTATTTTTCCGCCAATCTTCTCCGGTGCGTATCCGGTAAAAGCCGGTTTTTTTATCCGGTGATACCGAAATTCCCGGTCCAGAATTTCAAAGCGATAGGTTGGGCGGGTGGTGACGGATGTGACAACGTAGGTCA
Source organism: Candidatus Omnitrophota bacterium (assembly GCA_018829455.1). GTDB lineage: Bacteria > Ratteibacteria > UBA8468 > MWAK01 > MWAK01 > JAHJUB01. The sequence continues at coordinate 6,134 of JAHJUB010000079.1, read as the reverse complement.
TTTCCGGAATAATATGATAATAGGCAAGCGCAAAAGTGAGGGAAATGTAAGAGGGGCGGAGAAGGGCATTGGCAATTTCAAACTCGGAGGGGATACGGTCGCTTAACGCATATAAACCGCGCCGCAGTTTTGTAATAGCCCCCTTTTTTGTGTAACGGGTGAGAAAAAATTGAACCGAGATTTTAGAAACACCCAGGATGCGTTTCAGGTCAACCGGGGTGAAAAGAACGATTTCCGAATCTCTGACCTTCTTTTCAACCGACATCCAATTCAATATTTTAGCCATATTGCTAAATATTTTAATCCATTTTTTCTACGCTGTCAAATTCAGAGGGGTAACGATGGGCAATACGGGTCAATTGACATTTATAGAGACTTATTGTATACTCAATGTAGAAACAGAGGAGGATAACAATGAGAACACGAGTAGGAAAATGGGGCAATAGTTTGGCAATGCGGATTCCGATGGCTTTTGCCGCGAATATGCACATCCAAAACAATTCCACCGTTGAGATAACATTTTGGAAAGGAAAGCTGCTTGTGAATCCCGTGAAACAAGGAAAGCGGACGCTCGAAAAACTGCTTGATAAAGTAAATAGGAATAATATTCACGATGGGGTTGATACGGGGAAACGGACCGGAAAGGAAGTGTGGTGAAAAAAGAGTATTTCCCGGCCCGCGGAGACATTGTATGGATTTCGTTGAGTCCGCAGACTGGACATGAACAATCAGGCCGTCGTCCTGCCGTTGTATTGTCTCCTGAAGCATACAATCGAAAGGTCGGCTTAGCGGTTCTGTGTCCGATTACCGGTCAAATCAAGGAATACCCGTTTGAAGTATGTGTTCCGAAGGGACTCCCTGTGACGGGTGTCATTTTATCAGATCAGGTCAAGAATCTTGACTGGCGCACACGGAATGCAGAATTCGTGTGTGCTTTGCCAGAGGCAACCGTTAAAGAAGTTCTCGATAAGTTATTAACATTATTGACATAAGGGCGGAGTAAGTTTAACTTAATTGCCTAGGAATTTGACGAATACCCAGACTGATGAAGAAGGTAAAAGATGTAATGAATAAAGAAGTTCCGCTGCTGCACCGCAACACCGCTTTTTCTGTAGTTTTAAAGATTTTTGCCGGTTCGGTTCATAGTATCCTGCCGGTTGTTGACGAAAAAGGCCGCCTGATGGGTCTGGTGAGCCTGAAAGATGTTTTACCGAACCTCTTTTTGTCAAGGGAGGAGGTAGGATTGCTCGAAAAACTCCCTTTCTTTGCCGATTTTTTTACCGATAGCGTTGAAACTATGCAGGGCCTGAAGAACCTTTTGATTGTGGCTGATATCATGCAAGAAGTGGTGTTCACGATAACCGAAGAAGATTCTTTAATCAAAGCAATTGTCCTGATGAAGGAGCGGGATGCCCACCAGTTAATTGTAATAGACAAAGAGAACAGACCGGTTGGTCTGGTAAACTACAACGATATTTGCCGCAGTCTCTTTTAAGTCAAGGGGCTGCTCAATACCCGATGGTTAAACCAGAAATCATTGCGCTCTCTGTTTTTTTGATATCTTATATTCTGATCGGCCTGGAAAGAATTCCCCGGCTCTACACCGCCATTTTTGGCGCCCTGTTGCTCATCTTTTTCCGGGTCTTTAGTTTTGAAGAAGCCGCCCGGTACATAGACCTGGAAACCATCGGATTTCTCTTCGGAATCTTCCTGTTGGTAAAGGTCTTGGCCGAATCAGGATTTTTCAACTACCTAGCTCTGAAGGTCGGACAGAGATTAAATTATAACCCCCTGAAAATCCTCATTGTTTTTCCAATGCTAGCCTGGGTTCTTTCCTCTTTTATGGGTTCTATTACGGTGCTTGTATTTATGTCCGCCCTCACCTATGCCCTGAGCAAAATCTTAAAGTTTGATCCTATCCCCGTGATTGTAGGGGAAGTATGCCTGGCCAACATCGGCGGCGCCGGCACATTAATGGGCGACCCACCCAACATAATTTTGGGCGCCAGGTTCAACCTTGGCTTCACTCAATTTCTCGCGCACAACGGACCGATCAGTTTTTTAGCGTCACTGAGCGCCCTGCTCGTAATTTATCTGATGAACCGGAAGAAATTCGCCCGATGCAACGACACCCTGAAAAAAGAAGAATTGAAAAAACTTTCCCCGGAAGCGGCCATTACGGATAAGCCTCTTCTCAAAATTGGGTTGTGGGGACTGGGCGCCACCGTTTTTTTACTGGTAGGCCGGGACCTTTTCCATAAATTCCTGCCCATGGAACTGGCTTTAACCTCTTTGCTCCCGGCCTTTGCAGTTTTGACCTTAAGGGGCAGGCATCCCAGGTTAAAGGACATTATTTACAAGATTGACCTGGAGACCATCCTGTTTTTTGCCGGACTGTTTGTGGTTGTGGGAAGTCTGGAGAAGACTGGCCTAATCCAAAGAGCGGGTCAGTCCTTGTTTAATCTTGCCCAGAGACCCTACGGACTTATTTCTCTTATCTTCTGGGGTGGGGCTTCTTCCAGCGCGTTCATTGACAATGTGCCGATGGCGATGTCGTTCGGCTACCTTATCCAGTCGCTGCACACCCTCTCCAATTTTAACATTAGAATGTTAGTCTGGACTGCGAGTCTCGGTCTGGATATCGGGGGTAATCTTACTCCGATTGGCGCCAGCGCAGGTATTGTGGCTTATTCCTTTTTGCGAAAGGAAGGTGTGCGCATAAACTGGTACGTCTGGTTTTTATATTCTTTCCTGCCCACGATGGCCGCCCTGATCGTCTGCTACCTTCTTCTCCTGCTGAAATACAAGATTGCTTTTTACTGATTAATCTTCTTCGCCGTGCTTGATTAATTTTGCTTCAGCCACGTAAACTACGGCCTCGGCAATATTAGTGGCATGGTCGCAGATACGTTCCAGATGACGGGCGACCAGGATGAGCGGGATAGCCCTGGCCGCAACGCTGCAGTCGCGGCTGATAATTTCGGTCAGTTCCCGGGTAACCAAATCTCTCAAGGAATCGGCTTCATCGTCCTGGGTCCGAACGGCACGCGCCAGTTCTCCATCCAGGGTTATGAAAGATTCAATGCTTTCGTGAGTCATCTTCTGGGCCAGGTGCGCCAGTTTAGGGATGTCAATCAGGGGTTTGATTAAAGGTTGACCCGTCAGTTCCAGAGCGCGTTCGGCAATATCAACCGCCAGGTCCGCCATCCGTTCCAGGTCCGTGCCGATCTTGGTCGCCATGACAATCAGCCGCAAATCTCCGGCAACCGGCTGGTTGCGGACAATAAAGGCGATTGTCTTTTCGTCAATCTCGTTTTCCAACCGGTCAATCCGGGTGTCTGCTTGAATCACTTCGTTTGCTATTTCCGGAGACAGTTTTTCCAGGGAAGTTACCGCTTTGTTGATTGCCTCTTCCACCATCCCGCTCATTGTTAGGATGGTGTGTTTCAGTTCTTCCAATTCCAGGTCAAAGTGCCGTTCCATAGTTACCCCCCTTTTAATTCCACAATGTAGTGCGACCCTTTCAGGGTCGCTTTATTAAAGGCGAGGCTGAAAGCCTCGCACTACGAAAAAACTTTCAATGCCCCGCAGTTTTATCAGCCGAAGTGTCCGGTAATATATTTTTCGGTGCGGGTATCAGCCGGTTTTTCAAATACCTGCTCGGTCGTTCCGAATTCAACCAGGTCGCCCAGGAGAAAGAAACCGCAGGAATCGGAAATCCTGACCGCCTGGTCCATATTGTGGGTTACGATGACGATGGTATACGTCAATTTCAGCGTCCGCATCAACTCTTCCAGTTTTTCGGTGGCAATCGGGTCAAGGGCGCTGCACGGTTCGTCCAGCAGGATGATTTCCGGTTTGGTGGCGACGATTCTAGCCAGGCAGAGCCGCTGCTGCTGGTCCAGCGGCAGGAGCCGGGCGTCCTTTCGGAGACCGTCTTTTAATTCGTGCCACAGCCAGGTGTTGCGCAGACTTTCTTCCACGATCTGGTCCCATTCGCCCCTATCTGCGAGGTTGTGTATTTTCAGGCCGTAGGTGACGTTGTCTCTGACGGAAAGCGGGAAAGGATTAGGCCGCTGGAAAACCATCCCTATTCTTTTGCGGAGCGAGATAAGGTCGGCGCCGGGCGTATAAATATCCTGATCGTTAATGATGACCCGGCCCTCAGTTCTAACTCCGGGGATAAGGTCGTTCATGCGGTTGAGGCAACGCAGAAAAGTTGATTTGCCGCAGCCGGATGGCCCAATAAGGGCGGTGATCCGGTTTGCCTCAAAACTGCAGTCTACGTTCCGGAGCGCCTGGAATTTTCCGTAGTAGAGGTTAAGGTTTTGCGTTTCAATTTTGTAATCCATATTCAGTATCGATATCATCCGAACCTTCCGGCGATATAATCTTCGGTTCGTTTGTCTTTCGGAGCCGTGAATAGATTTTTTGTTTCATTATATTCCACCATTTCCCCGCGCAGAAAAAAGGCGGCGCGGTCGGCAACGCGCGCAACCTGTTTGGTATTGTTGGTCACCAGAATGAACGAAATCTCCTTTTTAAGGTTGATGATGGCCTCTTCTATTTTAGCGGTTGAAATCGGGTCCAGACCGCTGCAGGGGTCATCCAGAAGTATAACCTCTGGTTTCAGGGCGATAATCCTGGCCAGGCAGAGCCGCTGCTGCTGTCCTCCGGAAAGTTTCAGAGCCGAAAGATTTAAGCGGTCTTTCACCTCATCCCAGAGGTGGGCGGCTTTGAGTCCGCATTCCATCAGGTCGTTAAGTTCGGCGTGGTTTTTGACGCCCGCTAATTTTGGACCGAAAGTCAGGTTGTGGCGAATGGACATCGGCAGCGGAATAGGCAGCGCAAAGACCATGCCTATTTTCCGGCGTAATTCCCCCAGGTCCACGGAAGGGTCAAAGACGTCTCTGTTTTCAAAGAGAACCGAGCCGGATACCCGGTATCCTTCGTCAAATTCAATCAGACGGTTCAGGATGCGTAAAAACGAGGTTTTTCCGCTGCCGGTCGGGCCGATAATACCCAGGATGCTGTTACGGACCAGGACAAGGTTTATGGAGTTAAGAATCATTTCATCGTTGCCCTGGAGAGAGAGGCCAATCGTTTCTATAATTTTATTCCTTCCTGATTCCTTAGCCATGGGTTTTTTCCAGAAATTTATGCATTGTGTAGTAAGCAATGGTGTTGATGACCAGAATTATCAAGACCAGAAGCGCCGCGGTGCCGTATGCGTTTTTCATACTGATGCCTTCTCGGGCCAGGATGTAAAAATGGACCGCCATTGTCCGGACCGAATCCAGGGCCGAAGCAGGCATTTTCAGGGAAGAGCCGGCCGTGAAGATTACCGCGGCGGTTTCGCCGATGGAGCGGCCGAGTGCGAGCATGATACCAGTGAAGATACCGGAAAGAGCAGAAGGCAGAACAACCCTGGTTATCCCCTGCCATTTGGTTGCGCCCAGGGAGAAAGCCACTTCCCGGTAATGCCGGGGGACCGCTTTGATTGATTCCTCGCTGGTTCGGATGATGGTGGGTAGCGTCATCACCGCCAGCGTCAGCCCTCCGGAAAGGAGCGACCAGCCCATCTTCAGCGTAACTACGAAGAGGACAAAACCGAAGAGGCCGAAGATAATTGACGGAATCCCGGCCAGGCACTCGGCGCCGAATCTGATAATTGCGGTTAACCGGTTTTCCCGGGTGTATTCGGTCAGGTAGATGGCGGTTCCCACGCCCAGGGGAACGGCGAATAAAAGGGCGACCAGGGGCAGCAGGAATGTTCCCACGATGGTTGGAAAAATTCCTCCGGCCTCGCCCATTTCTCTGGGTATGCCGAAGATAAATCCGGAATTCAAAACCGGCAATCCCTTAACCAGGATAAAACCTAAAATAAAGAGGAGAACAAAAAGGACCAGAATGGCCATGATGCTGAAATAGGTGTCAGCCAGCCGCTGGGTTGTGACCGGATTACGCCGCAGAAATTTCATTTAACCCGTCCTTTTGAAAGGGATTCTGTTTTAAGCCCCAGACGCGAGATGTAGGTGGCTGTTACGTTTAGAATCATAATGAAACTTTCATGCCCGCCTACGGCGGACACAAAGGAGGATGAAAATCACGCCCCAGACAAGTACCCCTTGATA
>JAHJUB010000241.1 GCA_018829455.1 Candidatus Omnitrophota bacterium | reverse complement strand
GATCATTTTTGTTGCGAACATCAACAAAAACCGGGGGAGTTTTCCAAAGAAGTCGATTTGCCCCTGCGCTTCGGAACCGTCTTCACTTCGGGCCTCGTCCACAAAGGAGTGGATTTTTTTTCTGACAGTGTCCAGCGTCTCAAAGGGAGAGAATTGAACCTTCGTCAAGGTTTCCTCGGATTTGTATTTCAGCTCCTTTTTAATCACGAAGGAGAGTAAAATCTCGTTTCTCTGCCAGTATTTTCGACCCGCGATAAACCGGTTGAGTTCCGGATGGAGGGCGATCGATCGTACGAGCGCGCACAAGAAGACATGGAATATTTTGAGCCGTTCCTTATCACCGAGGTTTTGATTGAATCGTTCTATAAACTCGAGCGTTCTGGTAATCTCATACTGCAGCGTGAGATAAACCTCTGAATCACAGCGGCGTTTCATGACATGAGGCTCAATGCGTTTCAGAGGATCCAACTTTAATTGTGTCCCGTCGATTCGTCCCATTGGGCGATCCTTTCGTTTAGGCGCTGATCTTTTATGGCAACCATGCCAGTGCTTATGCAAATAGGATAAAATTTCGAAGGAGAAAGGTCAAACTGTTATCAACCTGTTATCTTTCCGTCCCCATCCTTTCCATAGCGAATATGGCATTCTACGGTGAAAATTTTTCGCTACAGCACAGAATTCGGCAGGGGAACGACAGGATCGTTTACTCTATTCAGGATGATGAACTAACCATCCACTCTTCACCTCTGGGCAGCAGGATCGACAGGTTCGAGAAAAGGAAAACGAAAAAAGTCGGCGTCTCTCGTATAGATTCGCTTAAGGCCGTGTTCTTTCATCAGAATCGCGGTTTGCGCGTCGAACATTAAATTCCCGCTCAGAAAGGGCAGGCTTTTTAAAACTTCAGCGGCCACAGTGCCGTGCCGTTCTCCAGGTAAAAGAACATCCAGCGAAGGTGAGGCAAGGAGTGTATCGACAAATGTCCATGCTTTGCCGACAGACCACGGTTTTCGGAAAACTTTGGGATGAGTGACAACACGCAAAAATTCATACAGGATTCCCCAGGTCGTATACCACGGCGATGCCTGTTTTCGCCATTCTTCGATCAGTTCAAGACAGCGGGTGTGAAAAGGGGAGTCCTCATCGGCTGCATAAACCAGAATGTTGGTGTCGACGACAAACACTACCGCCCCTCCATGGCCTGGTAGAGGGCATCCCGGTCGGCGATATCCACCAGGGGACCGCCGCTTTTGAATTTGGGGAGGGACGGCATTTTTTGATGAATCTTATCGGATTGCAGAAGGAGCCGCAGGGCGGACTCCACCAGTTCGGACATGGTGCAGCCCCGCCGGACGGCTTCTTCCTTCAGCCGCATCATGACGGATTCTTCGATTTTCAATGTTGTTTTGATCCTCATGCATATAACCATACACGATGTATGGCTATATGTCTAGATATGATTCTAAGGTTTTAAATGGGATCATTATAATAGACGACGCGAAGCCCGTTTATTCTCAATCAATTTCTACTATCGCCTGATGCCTGTAATGCAATAATTCCGCGCCCCCGCCGTTATTTATTCTTCGCGATTTATTATTTTTGATATTTTAAGTGTCCAGGCATATTCACACGGCGGATTTTTTTGAGCCGAATTTGGAACGTCAACGATAAAACCGTTTCCGACCCTATCCCATGCGAGTATCCCTTCGACTCCCAGCATCGAGATTGTGGCGTCATCTGCAGGGAAAATCGAGGACAGCCGAATCTTTGAAGGAGGTGATTATTCGTCCTCACGGCCCAGATAAACGGCATAAACTGTTCCGTCCTTTTGTTTTGTCAAACAGACCCTGTCTTCTTTGTAAGGCGAAACGGGGCGCGAATGATAAATGGCTTCGCCGTTTACGTCCATCCATTTGCCCATTTCCTCCAAACGCACATAAGCTTCATCATACCAGGTGCCTTCCGGGCTCGGCCCGATGTTCAATAATAAATTGCCGCCCTTGGATACGATATCAACCAACATATGGATCAGTTCCCGGCTGGATTTAAATTCAGGATTAAAGCTGTACGACCACCCGCCTCCCATAATGATACAGGACTCCCAGGGATAGGGCAGCATTTTTTCAGGAACGTGATTTTCAGGGGT
>JAHJUB010000078.1 GCA_018829455.1 Candidatus Omnitrophota bacterium | reverse complement strand
CAGGGACGGCGTATTTGACAACCCTGCCAGAAATTGCACCCTCTTCTATTCTTCGGCGAATAGCAGGGAGTCTGTAGTTGCCGGACCGGCCGTTCTTGCAGGGACGGCGTATTTGACAACCCTGCCAGAAATTGCACCCTCTTCTATTCTTCGGCGAATAGCAGGGAGTCTGTAGTTGCCGGACCGGCCGTTCTTGCAGGGACGGCGTATTTGACAAGGCGTCAGCGTATGTTTTATAATATACAAAAGATGGAGCTAGAGAAATTATTTCCAGGCGTAGGATTTGACTGGAATAAATGGAACGCGGATAAAATCTGGGAAAACCATAAGGTGCAATTTTCAGAAGCAGAAGAAGTATTTTTTGATATAAATCTTATAATTCTTCCTGATCCAACGCATTCAATTGCAGAAGAACGATATATTGCTTTAGGGAAAACAAAAACAAGTAGGTCACTTTTTGTGGTTTTCACGGAAAGGGGTTTTGACGCTACTAAAAAAATAAGAATCATTTCGGCGAGAGATCTGAGCAAAAAAGAAAGGAGAAAATACCGTGAACAAATTAAAAAAGGCGCCGGCGCTTAAAAGTGAAAATGAAGTATTGAAATTTTGGGATAGTCACGATTCAACTGATTATGTTGACTGGTCTAAAGGGAAAAAGGCGTTATTCCCCAATTTGAGACCGACTTCAAAACCGATATCTATAAGATTTCCGGTTTCATTATTGAATCGGATAAAATATTTAGCAAATATGCGTGATATTCCATATCAGACGCTGATCAAGATTTTTGTTAATAGGGAAACGGAAAAAGAATTTAAGGTAACCAAATAAATAAACAGGGTTAGGGAGGGATTTTTTACCGGACGCCGTATTTCAGGCCGCAGTCAATGTAATGGATGATGTTTGCCTGGATTTTATTGTCAAAAATTCATTCCATGTTCTTCAACACAGCATTAATATTCATAAGCGTATTCGCGAGATTAAACGTCTTTTTTTCTTCCAGCGTCAAAACGTCCAAAAGCTCCGCCTCAATACGAGCGCTCATATCGCTGATTTCTTGATCAGAACGTCCTAAATTAAACCGGTATTTCTTCAAGTCAGTATCAAATTCGTCTTCGGTCAACTTCTTTTTAAATAGTTGCCAAAACTCAGGGTCTTTGAAATTAAATCCGGACTTTAAAAGATACCCGAGATCATAAAAATCTCTAGGGGCTATCGTAAGTCGTGTTGCCGCGGCTCTTAATTTCTCCGCGACGAGCTCTTTAAGCGCGAAACAATTAACTGATCCCCCATCAAAAAGCGGTTCTTTTGTGAACGGATGTAAAAAAGTATGGCTGACGCTCTTTTTGGAAACCGGTAGAAACGGATTGAACCGCAACCCGATCTCAAGTTTTATGGTCTGCGTTTTGTCCACAACTACCGAGCCATACTCTATCTGGAAAATATATTGTTTTGACACATTGCGCCCCGCTCTATCAATCCCTTCAACAGTCATTCCGCGGTTTTTCGCGAATTCCCTAATCTTTTCTTTGACGGGTTTCATTAAATTACTGCGCGTGGTTCGTGTTACATCTCCAGCCGGTAGTTTCATTGAGAAATCCAAATCTTCGCTCAATCGGTAATATGAGTAATATATTTTGTTAAGGCACGTTCCGCCTTTTAATATCAGGCCGTCACTTAAGCTATTAATCCCGGTAAGCAGGATCGTTATGTAATAATCTTTTTCTAAAAATCCCAATGAAAAGCCCGTCTGTCCGGACGTACGCTCAAGAACTTTTAAGAAGTCATCTTTATTATCGTGAATCATCAATGATAACCTTCCATGTGTTATTAATTTCGCCCTTTCTGGTTTTTGAGCCGTAGAGGGTGACAAGTGTATTTCTGTTTTTAACGCTTTTTAGAAGAGGGACGAGCATTGGCTTAGCAACGCCGGCTTTTTCAAGTATAAAGCCTATTCGCTTGCGGGTCGAAACACTGGGGAATATTGACGCGTATTTAATGAGTTTCTTTAAATCAGTCTTGTTTGATAAACTTGTTTCTCGGAAGATTTCTAGAGCCTTCTTGAGACCCCCTACCGGATCAGGAAAATAGACAAGATCAATAAGCGTCCTTTCCCGGTCGCTTACCATAACCTGAAATTCCCTGATTTTTATCTTTTTAAGACCGTACAACCGATCGGCTGGTATTTTAAGAAGCTTAAACGGAATACCGCCAATCTCCCGTTCACGTTGAAGCGAAGTATTTAAAATATAGAATGTTTGAAATATCTGTTCCGTCAAGCCGTAGTAATTATACATCGTTGAATAGCCCACGTAGTAATTATCCTTAGGAAAAAGAACCGGCGGAATTAAAAACTCATTAACCCGGCTCCCCGCAGGCCCGGATTCTAAGGGCGAGTAGTAATAAATGCCCTTAATAATTGGTTTCAAAATGCCTTTCTTTTTCAGTTGATAGATAATCTGGCGCGTCAAAAGGGATTGCCCAAAAAGCTTGTCAAATTGCTCCTTAGTAATAAGTGTTACTTTCTCGTATGAAAGACGGGAAATAACTTCTATTTCTTTGGGGCCAAAGTATTTTGCCATTGTTTTATAATTTACGGTTATCAGTCGTTGAACGATTATCGTAAATTTATTATATAACAAAAAGTAGAGATTGTCAAATGCGCCGTCCCTGCAAGAACGGCAGGTCCGGCAACTGCAGACTCCCTGCCATTCGCCGAAGAATAGAAGAGGGTGCAACTTCTGGCAGGGGTGTCAAATACGCCGTTCCTGCAAGAACGGCCGGTCCGGCAACTACAGACTCCCTGCCATTCGCCGAAGAATAGAAGAGGGTGCAACTTCTGGCAGGGGTGTCAACAAAAATATCATGCCAAGTCAATGTAATGGACTCAGAATCTCAAACCTAATAATATTTGACCAAGCGGGAGACCGGAACCAGCGAGACGCCGGCTTTTTCAAACTCCGGCAGCATCTCCTTGATGGCGGCAAAGGTTTCCGGCCGGTCGTGCCCGATGCCGATTGCCCGGCCGTTCTTCAGGGCCTTTTGAATCAGTTCCCGAATTTGGCCCTTGATATATTCCGGGTTGCTTTCGTTGTCCAGGAAGACGTCCCGGCGGGCCGCATCAATTCCCAATTCCCGCGCGGTTTTGAAGGCTACCGAATTGGGGCTGGTCACGCTATCTACAAAAAATAGGTTTCTTCCCTTTAAATTAGAAAGAACTTCTTTCATTAATACCGGGTCTGCCGTGGCCAGCGAGCCCATATGATTGTTTACGCCGGAGACCGGTCCTACCGAAGATAAGTCTTTTTCTACCTGTTGCCTGATCTCGTCCGCGCTCATTTCCGGAGAGATGGTTTTCTTTTCCAGCCGGACGCTTTTCCTGGGTGACATCGGGAGGTGGAGTATTACTTCGTAACCGGCAGCCCTTGCCAGGTCCGCGGTTCTTCTGGAGGCTTCAAGGTTGGGTAAGATGGAGACGGTTACCGGCAGGTACAGTTCCCGCAGGCGTTCCATACTGCTGAGGTCGTAACCGAAATCGTCCAGGATAATAGCGGCCTGGGGTTTATCCGGTCTGGAAATCGGCGGGAACGGTATTTTGCCTAATTTCGCCAGGCTTTCGCCCAGACGGTTTTCCGGTGGTATCGGCGGGGAAATAGTCTGCGTTGGTCCGGGTTTTTGGGGTTTTGACGGATAGAAAGAATTAATGAGTTCCGGGTTTTTCAGGACATAAAGACTGAACCAAAGGATGAGCGCAACGATTATCAGAAATGGAAGAGGATTGCGCTCATTTGCCATTTTTGGCCAACTCCCCCTTCAGGAAGTCAACACCGGTTTGCAACTGGTTGTCTTTGGCGATATCCAGTATTCCTTCCAGGGATATATTTTTATCTTTTGGTTCCACCGCGACGTCAGGCGTCAAGCCATTTCCTTCGACGATGCGGCCTTTGGGGGTGTAGTAATGGGCGATGGTAATCTTAACCGCGGTATTTTCCGGCAGCGGAATCACCGTTTGCACCGAGCCCTTGCCGAAACTTTTTTCACCCACCAGGGTTGCCCGCTTCCAGTCGGAGAGCGCCCCGGACAATATTTCGGAGGCGCTGGCGCTGCCGCCGTTAATCAAGATGACGATGGGAACGGAAATCGGCACGGTTTCGTTTTGCTTGGTCTTAAATTCCACCCGGTCCTCCGTTTTGCGCCCCTGGGTGTAGGTGACTAATTTCCCGGGTTCCAGGAAAAGGTTGCTGACGTCAATGGCGGTGTCCAGCAGCCCGCCGGGGTTATTACGCAGGTCGATAATCAGTCCTTCCATTCCCTCTTTTTTTAATCTTTCCAGGGCCTCCTTCATGTCCCGGTAGGTATCCTTCTGAAATTCAACCAGCCGGATGTAGGCGATCTTGGAATCAGTCAGAATCTGCGCCCGTTTTACAGATTTCAATATGATTAATTCCCGGATGAGCGTAATCTTGATGATTTCCGGCGCGCCTTCCCGCAGGATTTCAATCGTTACTTTTGTGCCTGGTTCGCCCCGTAACAGTTTGGCCGCAGCGCTGCTGTCCATGCCCCGGGTTGTCTTGTCGTCTATCCGGATAATTTTGTCGTTGGGTTTAATCCCGGCCCGGGAAGACGGTGTGTCTTCAATCGGCGAGACCACGGTAATCAGGCCGTCTTTGACGGTGATGGTTATGCCCACGCCGCCGAACTTCCCTTCAGTCTCAATCGACAGTTCCTGATAAACATCCGCTTCCATGAATATGCTGTACGGGTCCAGGGAGGAAAGCATGCCTTTGAGCGCGCCGTAAATCAATTTCTGGGATTCCACCGGTTCCACGTAGTTGTTCTTGACGATGGAGAGCACGTCGCTGAAGAGCTGTAACTGCTT
>JAHJUB010000077.1 GCA_018829455.1 Candidatus Omnitrophota bacterium | reverse complement strand
TTGAGCCAGCGCCAATAAAGCCGGAAGTAAGTCTGGCTGAAAAACTGGCGAGTAGATTGGGCAGCGCGGCACCCGAAGTTTGGAACCCCAAGACAGTAACCCGGCCGGAAAAGCCCCGGGAAAGATCTGTCACTTCAACCGAAACAGAGCCAGAAATTTCCGCAAAGGAAGAATTATCGTCCGGTCAAGGTTCTCCGGCCCAGGTGGAATCGGAGCCGGGTTTTCCGGACGGATGGTATCTTACCCTGCTTTCCCGACGGCTCACCGAAAGATGGAATCCGGCCCGCGAAGGTATTGCGGTGGTGAGAAGAGAGGTTACCGTATCCTTTATTATAACTCGTGATGGCCGGATAAAAGATGTGGTTCTTGCCCGCGCTTCCGGTAACCTGAGGTTTGACCGTTCCGGCTTGACTGCGGTGATTGAAAGTGATTTTTTGCCGCCTCTGCCGGCAAGCTGGGGAAAAAAAGAACTGCAGATTTCCGTTCGTTTCCGGGAAAAGTAGAAAAGTTCATCGGGACGCAGACGTACTAAGAAACTGAATTGGACGCAGATAAGCGCAGAAACTACAGGATAAAGATTAAAGATAATTTTAAGGTAATTCTTAAAAGCAATTCTTAAATAATCTTTAGAGTATTTCTTAACAATTCTCTAAAGTAGTTTCTAATCTGTATCTGCGGTTATCTGCGGTAATCTGCGTCCAAATAGCACTTTATCTTGCGTCCTTGACGCACCGGAATCCCAGATTCGGCGCCGGCATCGTTCCTTTGAATTGCGCGTAGGAGGAAAGTCCCTCTGCGCCGTCTTCAAAGGAGCCGCCTTTTACCATTTTCCACCGTTGACTGCCGGAACTGTAAGGAGTGGCGGTCCATTCCCGGACGTTTCCCGCCAGGTCAAATACGCCAAAAGGGCTGCGGTCGTATGGGAATCTTCCTACCGGCGTCGTGGTTCCCTTACCCTGCTGGTTACCGCTGCCGTTGGCGGAATTCGGATTATAATCATTTCCCCAGGGGTAAATGAAGCCTTCGTTGTCTCGGCTGGCCCGCTCCCATTCTTCTTCGGTCGGCAGTCTCTTTCCCACCCATTTAGCGTATTCTTCCGCATCCTGGTAAGAGACGTTGACAACCGGGTGGTTGGACAATTCAGCCGGATAAGTTCCGTTTTTCCAGATGTTGTATTTCAAGCCCCTGGGGTCAGCCGGCGGCTTGCGACCGGTTGCCCGGACAAAATCAGCATACTGCTGATTGGTAACCTCATGGACATCTATGAAAAAAGCCGGAACGTTAATCTTAACCGGCGTCCCGTTTCCATTCCAGCCTTTGATGTAATCGCCGGCCGGCGCCAGAACCATGTCTTTGGGAGAGGCCGACGCTTGCGCCTGGTTTTGAGGTGTTCCACTTGAGGATGCGGAACCGCCGCCGCTGATACCAGGTAGTGCTAATCCCGGTACAGGTTGCGGGATGAAAAGACCTCTTTCCGTGGGTTCGCCGGAACGGGAGAAATTCTGACCTAATCTCAGTGTTTTTTTGGCTATGTTTCGGGCAATTATTACGATACCGGCGACCAGGCCCAGGACGATAATGATTAAAAAGAAAGAAGATATAATTGTGCGGAGTGTAGTGCTCTGTTTTTCTGAGGATTTGGCTATTTTTACAACTTCGGCCGCGTCTTCTTCCGAAATCAAGATATGTGGCATGTGATTCACCTCCTTTCCTTTGGATAAAAAACTTAGGATATATTATACCTTGAAAACCGGAAGAAAAACAACAAGCAGAGACAATAATTACCCGGATTACCCAAGAAGATTTGATTTTTGCGCTTGGCAAAGCGTAAAATTAAAGAAAGTATGGCGGAAAAAGAACTGCTTCAAGAGCGGGAACGGAAACTTCGCGCGATTATTCAGGCCGGAATCTATCCTTACGGCGGTCGTTTTGACCGAAGCGTTCCGGCGCGGGAAGTAGCTGACGCCGCCGGCGACGTTCGGCTCGCCGGCAGAGTGGTTACCATGCGCAATCACGGAAAGGCCGCCTTTGCGGACCTGGAGGACCTTTCCGGCCGCATTCAGGTCTATTTTCAGCAGGACGTCCTCGGTTCTGTTTTTGACCTCTACCGGTTATTGGATATCGGCGATATCATCGGTATATCCGGAGAGCCCTTTCGCACCAGAACCGGCCAGTTGACTGTCAAGGTTAAGGAATTGACGCTTCTTTCCAAATCAAACCGGCCCCTTCCGGAAAAATGGCACGGTTTAAAAGACGTCGAAATTAGATTCCGTCAACGGTACCTTGATTTGATTGCCAATCCGGAAGTGCGGGAAGTTTTTATCGCCCGCAGTCTTATTGTCAGCCGTATCCGGCAACGCCTGAATGAAGAAGGTTTTCTGGAAGTGGAAACGCCGATGATGCACCCGATTGCGGGCGGAGCGGAGGCCAGACCGTTTGTCACCCACCACAACACGCTGGGCACCGACCTTTACCTGCGCATCGCTCCGGAATTATACCTGAAGCGGCTTTTGGTTGGCGGTCTGGAAAAAGTTTACGAAATAAACCGCTCTTTTCGCAACGAAGGTATTTCACCGCTCCACAATCCTGAGTTTACGATGCTGGAACTTTACGCGGCCTACGCTGATTATAACGTGATGGCCGAAATTGCCGAGGGACTGATTCTGTATTTGCTGGAGACCAATATTCCGGGCGTGAACCGTTCCGGGAATAGGGTAAATTACCAGGGGGTGGAAATAGACCTGTCTCCGCCATGGCGCCGGGCGACCTTATCTGACCTGATGAAGGAGCATGCCGGTATCGTAGATTTGCGGAACCAAGGGGAACTGCTTACCTGCCTCCAGAAAGAGGGGGCGCCGCTTACCGGAGCCGAAACGGTCTTTGACCTGTTGGACACCCTTTTTAAGCTGAAGGTTCAGCCGAAATTGGTGTCACCGGTCTTCGTAATGGATTACCCCAGGGAGATTTCACCCCTGGCCAAGAGCAAGCCGGAGGATGTGAAGACGGTGGAACGGTTTGAACTTTTTATCGCCGGGATGGAGGTTGGCAACGCCTACTCGGAATTGAACGACCCGGAAGAGCAGCGCCGTCGTTTTGCGGAAGAGGTTAAGAATAATCGTCCGGACCGACCCAAGGTAGTGGATGAAGATTATATTCTCGCCCTTTCCTACGGAATGCCGCCGGCCGGCGGTCTGGGTATCGGCATCGACCGTCTGGTGATGTTGTTGACGAACCGGCCCTCCATCCGTGAAGTAATTCTTTTCCCGCTCCTGCGTCCTCAAAATGGAGGGTAGGACAGGTGTCAGCCTACGCCAAAAACTGGCTTCGGCGGATAAATCTCGCCTGTCAAACGGGCAATGGAAAAAGAACGAAAAGCCATCTGGTTGGAAAACGGTCTGATTATTATGGCGATTGCCGCGCTGTGGCCGGCTATCCTGCATTGGCCCGACCGGGTAACCAGGCCGCTTCTTTATCTGGCGCTGGTTGCGATGGTGGTGATTGCCTGGCGCCGGTGGCGCCGATTGACGGGTATCAGGAAAAATAAAAACGGACAAAAGCATTTGATGAACTGGGAGCGTAATTCCTGGGCAAAAGTCATTTTTATCTGCGGTTTTTTGATTTGGGTTGGTCTCTTTACCAATTTTATTCTCCGTCCGGGCGAGAACCGTCAGGCCAAGGAACAGGAAAAAAAAGGAGATGTTTTTTTTAATGAAGGCAAACCAGAAAGGGCGCTTGTTTACTGGCGCCGCGCCATAGCCTTGGCTCCAAGGCAGCGGGCTCCTTACGAAAAGATTTCGGCGTATTATCTGCTGCAAGGCCAATGGTTAGAGGCAAGAAAAGTTATTGAAAGTGGTTTGACACAACTACCTTCGTGTGCTAATCTTTACTTCAATTTAGGTTTAAGTTATTATTTCAGCGGAGACTATGTTCGGGCCAGGGAGAGTTTTAG
>JAHJUB010000076.1 GCA_018829455.1 Candidatus Omnitrophota bacterium | reverse complement strand
TGTAGTCGCCAACTCTGCCAGCAGGTAACCCTCTTCTATTCTTCGGCGTATGGCAGAGACGAGTGTAATTCTCAACCTTGGTTGGCTCTTTTAAAACGCCGAGCAAGCTCGGCAACTACAGTTAAATTATTTCTTAAGTAACTCTATAAAGTAATCTTTTAATCTGTATCTGCGATTATCTGCGGTAATCTGCGTCCACAATTAATTTAGAGGAAAAATGAAAGAAAAAGTGGAAGACGCCCTTAATGAGGTGCGCGAAATCTTGCGGATGGATGGCGGGGACGTGGAGTTAGTGGATGTTACCGAAGACGGAGTTGTCAAAGTCCGTCTGATTGGCGCCTGCGGACACTGTCCTTTTGCCACGTACACCCTGAAGACGCGGGTGGAAAAGATGGTTAAGGATAAGGTTCCTGAGGTCAAGTCCGTGGAAATGGCTTGACGCCAATTTCACTCCGGTCTAAAATAAAAATAATATGCTGCGTCTTTTCTGTAAATCCAAGATTCAGGGTCTGGTCGTCACCAAGACCGACATTAATTATCAGGGCAGCATTACGATTGACTCAGCCCTGGCGGAAAAAGCGGATTTACAGCCGTACGAAATGGTTCAGGTTCTAAACCTGGCCAACGGCATGCGGATTGAGACCTATTATATCCCCGGTAAAGGAAATCAGGGCGAAATCTGTTTGAATGGCGCGGCGGCACGCTGGTTTCAGGTCGGCGACCGGATAATCGTTCTTTCCACCGCGCTCTTTTCCGAAGGTGAAAAAAGAAGCGCCAAACCCCTGGTTATTATCACCGACGAGAAGAATAAAATAATCAAGAAGAGGTAATTTTTGAGAAGGTTTATTACTGTAATTTGGGCTTTTTTAGCCGGAGTCCTCTTCCTTTTCGCTTACCCGCCTTTTAATCAGTCATATCTGGCCTGGTTTGGTCTGGTCCCCGTCTTTTTCCTGGCCCGCTATCGTCATTCTTTCTGGTCCGGATACATCTGGGGACTGACTTTTTTCGGATTCAGTCTTTCCTGGCTTACCCGGCTTTCCGGAATCGGATGGTTCTGCGCCGTGCTCTACCTTTCTTTTTATCCGGCAATCTTCTTCTTTCTGGTCAGCCGGCCTTCGGTTAAATTGTACGAGTTGTGGGTTGCTTCCATCGGAGTTATCCTTGAGTTCCTCGTCGGCAACCTTTTGACCGGGTTCCCCTGGTTGAGTCTGGCGGTAACCCAGCACCAGAAAGCGGCGCTCCTGGCGCTCGCTTCTTACGGCGGCGGTTACCTTGTTTCCTTCCTGATAATCCTGGTCAACGCAACTATTTTTACCCTGCTGTTCCGGAAAGAGAAGCGAAGCGCACTCTATGGTTTAGCGCTTGGCGCCGTTCTGCTGACCCTGGGAATTGCCAGGTCAATTTCTTCGGTAAACCGGCCGGATGTTGGCGCTGCCTCCGGATTAAAGTTCGCCGCGGTTCAAGGAAACGTGCCTTCTTCGCTGCGCCGGCAGGGACCAACCCTGGAACCATATCTCAAACTTACCGGAAAGTTATCGGAGAAGGTTGATTTAATCATCTGGCCGGAGACGACTTTCGTTTCGGAAGAAGGAGCTATTCCTGCTTCCGTGAAGAGCCTGGTTCGGGCCAAAAATGCTTATCTTCTATCCGGCGTTCTGGAGGGGAGGGGAGGGGAGTGGTATAACAGCGTTTTCCTCTGTTCACCCAGAGGCAAAGTTCTTTCCGTTTACAGAAAGAGGCACCTGGTGCCTTTCGGGGAGTTCACGCCGGCCCGGAATTTGGCGTTAATTCGTTTTCTGGTCGGGCGGCAGGCCGGGTACATTCCTGATTTACAAAGAGGCGTCTGGCCTGGTCGGATGGAGGTTAAAGGGGAACCGCTTTCGGTTTTTATCTGCTATGAAGATATTTTTTCGGAAGAGGTGGCGGCGGCTATTGGCGATAGAGGTTCCACCATTATGGTTACGCTGATGAACAATTCCTGGCACGGATTTCTGGGCAGCTACCAACATTTCGGAGCCGCATCATTGCGGGCCGCTGAAAACGGTTCATTTTTAATCCGAGTCGCCAACACCGGTGTCACCGCCTATTTTGATGAAAGCGGCCGGGTAAGAGGGAAAATTCCGGTCAATAAACCAGGCATTTTAATCGGAGAAGCGAAGGTAGCAACAACCGGGAATCATTACCCGGTAATGATTCCCGGCAAATCACAATACATCTTCGTTCGCCTTGCGGAGAAAACATTCTATCAGCGTTTCCCTTTGTTGGTTCCCTGGGTTTGTATAGTATTTTCGATTATGCTATTTCCCTCCAGACGGAGAAGGTGATGAGAGAGAAAATACCAGAACTGGAAAAGGTTTTGGGATACTATTTTCACAACAAGGAATTATTGATTCAAGCGCTGACGCATCCTTCCTTTGCGTTTGAAAATAACGTTCCTTCCAACGAGCGCCTGGAGTTCCTGGGTGACGCGGTCCTTTCCCTGGTGGTGGCTGAGCGTCTCTACAAGCTTTTTCCGGAAGCCAGCGAAGGTATCCTGACCCAGCGACGGGCTGAAATAGTCCAGGGCACAAACTTGACGATTCTTTCCCAGAAGATGGGCCTGGGTAAATACCTGTTTTTGGGCAAGGGCGAAAAGAAGCAGGGGGGGCACCGGACGCCGTCAAATCTGGCAAACGTGCTGGAGGCGATTATCGGCGCTATCTATCTGGACAGCGGTATCAGGGAAGGTCGTGTTTTTATTCACCATCACTTTCTGGGAATAAATCCGAAACCCGAAAGGCAAAACCTTAAAACCCGATTTTTGAAATATTTTAAATAGTAATGTAGTAGGACAGGCGTCTCGCCTGTCTAT
>JAHJUB010000005.1 GCA_018829455.1 Candidatus Omnitrophota bacterium | reverse complement strand
TTTTTACGTGGGTGTGTTTGGTGTATTTAGCCACGGATTCCAGTATTTCATACACTTTGGCAATCGGATTGCCGTACCAGTAGAAATTGCCGGTATCCATGTTCACGCCCAGCCGCTCATCGCCGACCCTTTTAATGACTTGTTGCAGAAACGCCGGGTCGTTGCCCTGGACGCCGTGGTTTTCGATGCCGAGTTGAACGCGGCTTCCTTTTGTTTCCGCCAGAACCTTTTTCATACACTCAACGAAGCGGTTGATTCTAATTTCAAAGGACTCCTCCCGCTCGCCTTTTGTGATGGCGTCAATTCTGATGGCAGGAATCTGCAATTTGTCGGCTGTTTTTACCACGTCGATTACCCAGTTTATTTCGCCGGCCTGGTCTGCGCAATTGAAATTATTGTGCAGCAGGAAGGCGCATATTTTGATTTCGGCTGAACCGAATGCGCCGGCAGTAACCGGGGCGGCGTTATCTCTGGTCAATTGCAGTTTTTCCCAGGAACCGGGTTTATATACCGTGTAGTCCCGGAAAAATTCCACCTCAACGCTGTCAAGGCACAGGTCTTTTAACCCTTCCGCAATACTTTTGTATCCGGCCGCCTTCAGAATATCTTCTCTGATTGAAACGTACATTTTGTCTCCGTTTCGGGAGGGGGCGTACTGCGTCCGCCGAAGCTTTAGCGTAGGCGGAGCCCCTCCCCTACATGTTTTCTGCCCCCTCACCCCTGACCCTCTCCCCGAAGGGTAGAGGGAGCATTTTTTCGTGAAATTTACTCGGTTGTATCCTTCTGGGGAATGGCCAGAATCTGCCCCTTTTTCACTTCGCTCTCTTCCGGCATCAGGTTTGCCTCCCGAATTTCCTCCGGAGTAAGGTCATACTGCTGGGCGATGATTTCCAGTGTTTCGCCTTCCTTGACCGTGTAGAAGGTGAGTTCGCCTTCAATGATTGACTTGGGTTCAATCAGGGGAGGCGTGCCCGGATAGGTCTCGGAGCGGGGCTTTTTTTCGACTTTACGCGTCCGGATGAGCAGCCGCTGACCGGGCCGCACGACCGTGCTCTTCAGGCGGTTGAGTTTTATCAGGCTCTTGACGGTGGTGTGGGCGCGGCCGGCAACCTTAGAAAGGTTATCGCCTTTTTTGACTATATAGTAATCTTTGCGGAGAGTATAATTTTTACTTTCGGCTGTGCTTTTTACCTTTCCTTTCGGGTTGATTTGAAGTTTTTGGCCAACGTAAATATGACTGCTTTTTAATCCGTTCCAGGCCTTTAACCGGCTGACGCTTACCCCGTATTTACCGGCAATCTTACCGAGAGTGTCGCCGCTTTTGACCCGATAGGTGTCCGCTTGGGCAAGTCCGGCCCAAAAGACGACGGCCAACAAGAGGCCAATTTTAATTATTGTTTTAAACATTGTTCCCCCTATTTGTTTTCCCGGATTTTCTTCACTTCCTCCTGCAGGCGCTTCAGTTCTTCGTGAAGATTGGCGCATTCTTGAAAGAGAATGCGCAGGGGTTCGGCGAAAGGGTCCGGCAGTTTGCCGTGTTCCAGGTCAAAGCCAATCTTGCGGTGTTCTTCCACAATCCGGCCGGGAATGCCCACTACGGTGGCGTCTGCCGGCACATCCTTGACTACCACCGAGCCGGCGCCGACCATCGCGCCGTCGCCCAGGGTAATCGGACCCAAGATTTTCGCGCCGGTCCCGACCACAACTTTATTACCCAGGGTTGGGTGCCGCTTCTTCTTTTTCAGGGAGGTGCCGCCCAGGACAACACCCTGGTAGAGGAGGACGTCATCTCCGATTTCAGTTGTTTCCCCGATGACCACGCCCATTCCGTGGTCGATAAAAAACCGCCGGCCAATTTTGGCGCCGGGGTGGATTTCGATGCCGGTGAGGAACCGGTTAGAGTGGGAGATGAATCGGCCGAAAGTTCTGGAGCCGGTGTGCCAGAAGAAATGAGCGATGCGGTGCAGCCAGATGGCGTGGAGGCCTGGATAGCAGAGCAGGACTTCAACGATGTTGCGGGCCGCCGGGTCCCGGCTGAAAACACCCTGAATATCCTCTCTGATTGTTTTAAACATACAGTAGGTCATTGCGAGTGTGGTTTACGAAGCAATCCCGATTTAAGGATGAGATTGCCACGCCCTAATTACATGACAGGCGAGACGCCTGTTTTACTACAACAACGCCAAGCAAGCTTGGCAACTACAACGATGGGGCTCGCAATGAAAATTTTATTTCAAATTGTTAATTATTTCCTGTAACCTCTGTAGGAACCGGGCGCTGTACGAACCGTCAATGACCCGGTGGTCGCAGGCCAGGGTTATTTCTAAAAGCGGCTTGACTGTCGGGTTGTTATTGACTGCAACCACACCGTCCTGGATGGCGCCCACACCCATAATCGCCACCTGGGGCTGGTAGATTATCGGGTAGAAGGAGTCCAGACCGTAAGCGCCAAGGTTGGAGAGGGTGAAGGTGCCGGCCTCAAGGTCTTCCCTGAGTATTTTATTATCCCGGACCGCGGCGACCAGCCGTTTCCGTTCCGCCGCAATCTCCTGATAACCCTTCCGGTTGATTGATTTCAGAATAGGCACAATCAGTCCTTCGGTCCTGCCAACTGCCAATCCCAGATTGATTTCCGGATAAATGGTCAATTCCTTGTTTTCGTAAGTGGCGTTCATTTCCGGAAATTCTTGCAGGGTTTCTGCTACGGCCTTGATTAAGACGTCGGTATAGGTGATATCCGGATTTTTTTCTTTCAGTTGTATTCTGACCACCTTCAGATTGGTTGCGTCCATTACCTTGCGCAGATAGTAATGGGGAATTTCGGTTTTGCTCTTGCTCAACCGGTCCGCGATAATCTGGCGCAGGGGTGACAGCCGCTCTTTTTTGGTTCCCGGCGGTTCCGGTTTCGTTTCTTCCTTTCCTGGCGCCGCTGCCAGCACGTCTTCTTCGGTAATCCGGCCGTTGGGTCCGGTTCCCTTAATTGAACTCAGGTCAACTCCCATTTCCCGGGCGCGTTTCTTGGCGAGGGGCGAAGCGATGATTTGACCGGAAGGTCTTGCTTCCACCCCCACCTTACCTCCCCCCTCAAGGGGGAGGTTAATGTAGGGGTCGGATTCATCCGACCCGCGGGCTCGATGAATCGAGCCCCTACTTTCTTCTGATGTGGGAGGTGTAGGTGGGGGGGTAGGAGTTGCCGGAAGCGGCTCTTCCATGGAGTCGGCCAGATACCCGACCACCGAGGTAACCGGTATCGCCTTATCGCTGGCCGGGACCAGGATTTTACGCAGGAATCCGGAATGTATCGATTCTACTTCAAAGTTGGTTTTGTCGCTCATTACTTCAAAAACCGGTTCGCCCTTATCCACTTTCTGGCCTTCTTCTTTAAACCATTTGGAGAGATAGCCTTCTTCCATCGTTTCGCCCAGTTTGGGCATGATTATTTCTCTGATCATAGGTTTACCTCAATTGTAGGGGTTCCATTTATGGAACCCGCGCGGGCTCGATGAATCAAGCCCCTACATAACCAGGGATTTTATTTCCCGGTAGATGCGGTCCGCATCGGGAATAGCCAGTTTCTCCAGGACTGCGCTCTTGGGCATCGGTATGTCTGCGCCCGCGATGCGCAGGACCGGCGCGTCAAGCTCGTCAAAGCAGTTTTCCATAATCTGCATTCCAATCTCCGCGCCGGTACCGCCGGTTTTGGTGTCTTCTTCCACAATTATTGCCCGGTGGGTTTTCCGGACTGATTCGGCAATCGTTTCCATGTCCAGAGGCAGGAGTGTGCGCGGGTCTATCACTTCAACCTCAATTCCGTCTTCTGCCAGTCTTTTGGCTGCTTCAAGGGTGGAGTAGAGCATTCGGGAATAGGCGATTACGGTTGCGTCTTTCCCGGGACGTTTCACGTCCGCTTTGCCAATCGGTAACAGGTATTCGCCCTCCGGGACCGGCCCTTTAACGTTGTAGAGCATCTTATGTTCAATAAAGAGAATTGGATTATCTTCCCGGATTGAGGATTTGAGCAGTCCCTTGGCGTCGGCCGGCGTTGCCGGCATGATGACTTTTAGACCCGGGACGTGGATGAACCAGGATTCCAGACTCTGGGAATGGTGCGCACCCAGAGTTCGGCCGGCGCCGCCTTCGGTTCGGATGACAAGCGGGACCCGGGTCTTGCCGCCGAACATGTATCGGATTTTGGCAACCTGGTTGCCAATTTGTTCCAGGCAGATACCCATAAAATCGATGTACATAATCTCCACGACCGGACGCATACCGGTGATAGCTGCGCCCAGTCCGGCGCCGATAATGGCGGCTTCCGAAATGGCTGTGTCCCGCACCCGTTTTTCGCCGAACTTTTGCATCAGGTTCAGCGTTACGCCGTAAGCGCCCCCGTAAACGGCGACATCTTCGCCCATCAGGAAGACGCTTTGGTCTCTTTCCATTTCTTCGCTCAGCGCTTCGTTCAGCGCCTGGCGGTAGGTAATTTCACGCATCATAACTCCTTAATAAAAGAACTGTAGTTGCCCAGCTTGCTGGGCTATTTTAACAGAGCCAACCAAGGTTGGCGACTACATTTCAAAATAGACGTCCCGGTAAAGTTCTTCCGGTTTCGGGTCCGGGCTCTTGATGGCAAAGTCAACCGCCGCTTCAAGCTCCGCGGTTACTTCTTTTTCCAGATCCGCCACCTCTTTTTCGGTCAAGACGGTTTGTTCCTGCATCTTTCGGCCGAACGCCATGATGCAGTCCCGGTCGCGCCAGGACTTTTCTTCTTCTTTGGTTCGGTAGATGCGAGGGTCGCTGCGGGAATGGCCGTAATAACGGTAAGTGTTGCAGACGATGAAGGCCGGTCCGTCACCCTTCCGGGCTAACGCCGCATATTTTGCCACCGTATCTTTTACCGCCAGGACGTCCATGCCGTCACAGCATTCCGCCGGCATATTATAAGGCGCCGCTTTTTTGGTCAGGTCGTTCACCGCGCAGGCGCGTTCCACCGAGACAGACATTCCGTAGAGGTTATTTTCACAGATAAAGACAACCGGCAGTTTCCATTTGCCGGCCATGTTCAGCGATTCGTGAAAGAGGCCGGTGTTGGTTGCGCCGTCTCCGAAAAAGCAGAGAACAATCTGGTCGGCGCCGCGTAATTGGATGGAAAGTCCGGCGCCGGTTGCGATTCCGATGCTGCCGCCCACGATGCCGTTGGCGCCCAGGTTTCCTTTGGAGACGTCGGCCAGATGCAGGGAACCGCCCTTGCCTTTGCAGACGCCGGTCTCTTTGCCCAGAATTTCCGCCATCAATTCCGGCAGGGAGCCGCCCTTGGCAATGGCGTGTCCGTGGCCGCGGTGCGTGCTGGTAATGTAATCGTCTTTGCGGATGGCTGCCATCGCTCCAACGGCGCAGGCCTCCTCGCCGGCGTAGAGGTGTGAGCCGCCTTCCGCAATGTTACGCGCCATCAGGTCCATAATGGCGTCTTCAAATTGCCGGATTTGCATCATCTGTTTTAGCAAATGCCGTGCTTCGTTTTTTGTAATTATAGTCATAGTGTAAATTGTCATTGCGAGCGTAGTCCAGCGCGGCAATCCCGTTTTAAGGATGAGATTGCCACGTCACAAACAACGTTCCTCGCAATGACCTCCTATGGTTTTACGATGACCTTTAACCCCCGGCAGCTTTCTGCGGCTGTCAGCGCTTCCTTAATTTCCGCCAGAGGAAAAACGCTGGTTATGTAATCTTTGCCGTTAATTGCGCCGGATGTTAGGATTTTTAGCGCTATTTTATTATGGCGGGGCGCGGAACCGTGCGTGCCAACCACTTTCAGCTCACCGTAATGGATGAGATTGGTGTCCAGGTTAACGGTGGGCTGGGTTTTGGGCAGACCGCCGAAGAAATTAACTGAGCCACGTTTGGCCGCCATTTCCAGCGCCTGGGTTTGCGCCGGGCCGGAACCGGCGGCAACGATTACGTGGTCCGCAAGCCGGCCTCCGTTTTCTTTTTTGATAACTTCAGATAGTTTTTCTTTAGTTGGATTAACAAATCGGTCGGCGCCGGTAAATTCAGCCATCTTCAGCCGTTCATCGTCAACGTCGGAGATGATGACGGGGGAGGCGCCCTTGACTCGGGCTAATTGGGCGTGTATACAGCCCATCGGCCCGGCGCCGATTACCAGGACCGAATCTCCGAGTCCGACCCCGCTTATCTCCTGCCCATTGATGCAGCAGGCGATGGGTTCGGCCAAGGCCGCTTCTTCGTAAGCAAGCCCCGAAGGGATTTTATTAACGCAGTCGTTTGCCAGAACCCGCTCCGGTATAAGGATGTACTCAGCGAATCCGCCGTCGTAATGGTAGCCGATCGCCTTCAGGTTATCGCACATTGCCTGGATACCTAACCGGCAGTAGTAACATTCGCCGCAGGGAATGGCCGCAGCCACCTGGACCCGGTCGTCGCTGGAAAAACCGGAGACGCCTTCTCCTATTTCCTTTACTTCTCCGGACAGTTCGTGTCCGGTAATTCTGGGAAATTTGATGAGCCGGTGGCCGTAA
Organism: Candidatus Omnitrophota bacterium; assembly: GCA_018829455.1. Lineage (GTDB taxonomy): Bacteria > Ratteibacteria > UBA8468 > MWAK01 > MWAK01 > JAHJUB01. Next base: position 5,079 of record JAHJUB010000005.1, on the reverse strand, counting down.
TGGTAAACCTTAACGTCGGTTCCGCAGACTGCGCAGGCCTTAACCTGCAGTAACAATTCTCCTTTGCCGGCTTTCGGCGTCGGAAATTCACCGTAAATTAAGTCTTCAATCCCCCTTACCATCGCCGCTTTCATAATTTTTTGTCATTCCCGTATGTTGTAGACGGGAATCTATTTATGTAGGGGAGGGGCTACGCCCCCTCCCGCGCATTTTAGTTTTTAAATTGAAATAATTAAAGTTTTAGCCGCCGCCGTATAAGTTTTTTTCGCAAAACTGAATACAATCTCGTCGGCGGAAGAGACCCTTTCCTCATTAAAAAACTTATCTATTCTTGTGAAGACCAGACCAAAATCCCGTTTTAATTTCCAACTATCTTCCGGATTTCTGGTATCTATTAAAATAACGAATAGTCTATTATCCGAACCGAATCTCTGGGCTCCCTGGTTTTCGTACATCCAGATTGCCAACTCCCTGGGGTTTTGCAGCGCGCTCTGAACATTGTAATCTCGGGGGAGATAAGTGGTTTTAAGGTCAAAGGGTTGACCGTCAAAGAAAATATCAGTTCCCTTGATATTTTTTAAGGTCGGGATTACCCTAGAGTGTTGGCTTATATGCTCTTCAAGCAAGACCGTTGTCCAATGATTAAACCAGGTGCAGATTACATAAGAAGTAACGTCGTCATGTAATTTTTTCTTTACGTTACCCAATAAATCGTTATATCTGACAATCCGTCTTACGTACTCAGCCTGAATTTTTTGGTCAAGTTGACCCTGGATTGCACCCCAAGAAAAACTCTCAACCTTATTCAATTCTTTTATTAAATCCTCATTGCTTATTAAATCTTTTCTTTTGTTTATTTTAAGAACATATTGCTGTTTAATAAATGTGTCTATTTCAGGGTTAATGTTTGGAATATCTATCAACCTTTTAATTATATCTGTTGAATTTCCAGTGTTAATACGACCGAGCTCTGCCGTAAAACTCCTAAGTTTATCCAAGGGGACGGCGCTCAGCTTAAGATTTCTGATTTCTTTTGGGCTAAATAACGGCATTTTTTATTTCTTAAATAACAGAATATATTCGTGTTTAAAAATGTAAAAACCGCCGACTAAGGCGCGATAACGCCATAATTCCTTTTGGTTGCGTTTTCCTCTTGTTTCTTCAAAGTTTTTAACGATGATGCTTTTGAGGGTAAAATCCCTCTTCAAGACCTCATTCATAACATGGAATCCAAGAGGAATCCAAGTTCCCCGGGAGTACTTATCTCCTATCACTATACCAAGGCATCTACCTTTTTCCAAAAAGGGGATTGTTTTGTCTAAAACCTCGCCAAACATCTTTATGAATGCTTCTGTGTTTGGCGCGTTGGACAAGTCGTTTTTGTCCTGGCTGAATTTGATTATGTTATGGTATGGTGGATGCATAATGACCAGTTGGACTTGTTTTGTTCCGTGTTTGTCCAATGTTTCGTTTAAATTTATCTTTCTACTGTCGCCGGCGATTATTTCAGTAGCGACATCATGGCCGTTTTTTTCTTTTTCAATTAGTTCTTTTGCCTTTACGGAAACCTCGGGATTTAGTTCAACGCCGATGCCGTTTCTACCCAGGCGACGACATTCAATCAAAGTCGTACCGCTTCCAAGAAACGGGTCGAGGACCCAGTCGCCTTTTTTGGTGTACCGCAACATCAGTTGATGCGGTATCTGGGGAATAAAATTCCCCCAATACCAACCAAGATGCGCTCCGGTGTTATCTCTTTTATCTAAAACCCATAAGCTGTCGGTAATGATTTCTTCATATTCTTTCCATCGGTTCAAATTTATATCATTAATCTTGCCTGTTTTTACTTCGCTTACACCTTTTTTCAACCGTTCCAGATAATATTTTGCTCTTTCTATTGTCTGGACTTCTTCAATTTGTTTTAATTCTTCAACGAAGGCATTCCTTTTCAAAACGATGGTGTCGCCGTTTTGCACAATATTTAACAGACCTTCTCGGTCGCTTTTAGGGAAATTGATGACCGATTTGATAAAGGAAACCCCCTTTTTTAATTGAAGCAGGTCATTTAATTTTTCTGCTTCTTCAACTTTTTCCACAAGTTTTGATTTATTGACAATAACGTTATTTCTCCAATCATATTGTTCTCTTTCTGAATCCGCAAACAAGTTTAAGGCCTGGTTGTTTAATTTCGTTGGTTTAATTTGCCACCCCGGTTTCATTTCCCTTACCATCGCCGCTTTCATAGTGTTTTTTTGTAGGGGTCGGATTTATCCGACCCGCGGGCGCGATGAATCGCGCCCCTACATTTTCTGTTTTAAATTATTGTATTTTTCCAGAATTGCGTTGTAGATTGGTTCTTCCGACTTAATCTTACAGATTTCCCGGAGGACATAACCGGCGCCTTTTTCGGAAATCATTTTTGCCAGATTAACCGCTTCCTCATCTTCTTTATAATTATAACACAGAGCCGCCGCAATCGTAAAAATTACGTTTTTGGGCTCAATTTCAAAGTTGAGGCAGAGCCGGGCCGCCCCGACCAACCGGTCTTGGGGTCCCAGTTTTCGCAGGGGCTGCCGGCCGACCCGGTAAACGGTGTCACCCAGGGCTTTGTTGGCGAACCGCTGCAGCAGGTCGCCGCTGTAATCGCGCAGTTCTTTTTTTGAGAAATGATGTTTTTTTATCAAAGCGGTTCCGGCCTCTTTTAGCGTTCCTTTTAGGATTTTGCGGATTTCCGGATGGGCGACCGCCTCCCAGATGTAACGGCAGTTTTTCAGATAACCGAAATAGGCGCAAACGGCGTGAACCAGGTTATGGACATAGAGTTTCAGTTCCTCGTATGCCTGGATATCAGCCACCGGCAGGAACCCGTTAATTTGCGGTATCTCTCCCTTGAAGCCGTGTTTTGCCACCGGCAGGATTTTGTAGGGTTCCACCAGGACCAGGAGCGGTTCCTGTTCCTTCATTTCCGGGGGCGCCGGCGGCACCATCCGGCTGACCACTGTCTCCACCATTCCGACCTTTTTATCCAGGTAGTCATGTAATTCAGGCGGAAGGCTCTGCCTGATTTCCGCCTTAAGGGTTTTACCGGCCGAGAGCAGATTTTCGCAAATGATGATGTTAAGCGGCCCAGGATTTTTGAACGTTGCCCGTCGTGCGATTCCTTTTGCCAAAAGCGGGGCAATCTTTGAAATGTTCCCGACGCCGACCGCGGTTGCAGCTAAATCGGCTTCAGTTAGTTCTTCCGCGACCGCATCTCCGTTACCGGCGGAAACCGCCCGCACGTTTCTGATTTCAAACTTTTCTTTTTCTTCGTCCGAAACGACCCAGAGCGGGTAGGCCTTTTTTTTATTCAGCAGTTCGACGACTGAGGGCACCGCTTCCACAAACACGGTTTCGTATCCGGACTCAAAGAATAACTGTCCCAGAAAACCCCGGCCGATATTTCCGGCGCCGAATACCACCGCTTTTTTCATCTGTATTCTTGTACGTGTAGGGGAGGGGCTATGTCCCCTCCCGCGGGCGGGGATCCGCCTTCGCCAAGGCTATGGCGGACACAGTGTAACCCCGCCCCTACATTTACTCCAAAAACGACAATTGTTCTTTTATTCTTTCCCGGTTCAGGTACATTAACTCCTGACGGGATTTTTCCCGCTCCACCACTTCCGGCGGCGCTTTTTTCAAGAATTGCGAATCCTTGAGCCGAGCCGTAATTCTGGCCATTTCCGCTTCCAATCCCTTAAGTTCTTTGTTCCGTTTCTCCCTTTCTTTGGCTGGGTCGAAGAGGCCAGATAGAGGCAGGAAGACCTCACCCAGGGTGAGGAGATGGTTGGCTTCCATCTTCTGGCGCTGGTGAAACATTACGATTTCGGGAAGTTCGTCAAGACCGGACAATTTCATTACATAATTGCGACAGTTTTCAAAGAACGTATATTCTTCACCAGCAGCGATGCATATGGTTGCTTTTACCAACTGCGTCGGCGGAACTCCAAATTCCCGCTTCAAATCCCTGATGGCGGTGATTGCCTCCTGAAGCAGGTTTAATTTTTCATTCAGTTTCGGCTGGTAATGGCTGCGGATGGCCTGGGGCCAGGCGGCCAAAGAGAGAGACTTCGCTTCATCCTGAACCAGGCCTTCTTCCTTCAGCCGGCTCCAGATTTCCTCGGTAATAAAGGGCATGAAAGGGTGAAGCAGGCGCAGGAATTGGTCCAGCACAAAGATGGCGCAGGCAAGAGAATTTTTGTCTTTTTTTTCCTGCCAGTCAATCTTGACCATCTCCAGGTACCAGTCGCAGTAGGTGTGCCAGAAGAATTGGTAAAGCCCGGCCGCCGCTTCATTTAAACGGAGCGCTTTAAGGTTTTTATCAACCGAGCGCCGGCACGTTTCCAGTTCGGAAAGTATCCATTTTTGGCTGAAGGTAAGCGCAGAGATATCCGGCAACTTCTCCATCTTTAAGTCTTCTTCTTTTGCCCGTCCGATTACCAGGCGGCTTGCATTCCAGATTTTGTTGGCAAAGTTTCGGCCCAGCGTAAAACTTTTCCGGCCGATGAAGACATCCTGGCCCTGGCTGGCAAAGGAAATCAAGCTGAAACGGAGGGCATCCGCGCCGACCTCATCAATTATTTCCAGTGGGTCAATGACGTTTCCATAGGATTTGCTCATTTTCCGGCCGGTTTCATCCCGTACCGTACCGTGTATGTAAACCTGGCCGAAAGGCAATTTCCCGGTAAATTCAAGGCCGGACATTACCATTCGGGCGACCCAGAAGAAAATTATTTCCGGTGCGGTGACCAGGACGTTGGTTGGGTAGAAGACAGAGAGGTCTTTTGTTTTTTCCGGCCAGCCCAAAACGGAAAAAGGCCACAGCCAGGAAGAGAACCAGGTATCCAGAACGTCCGGGTCTTGGACCAGGTTGGTAGAGCCGCAATTCGGACATTTTTCCGGCTTCGTTTTAGAGACAATTACGCCTTTCCCCTCACCTCGCCTCTCCCCATCGGGGAGAGGGATGGGTGAGGGGGCGGATTTCTCCGCACATTCTTCGCAGTAATAGACCGGCAGCCGGTGTCCCCACCAAATCTGACG
>JAHJUB010000075.1 GCA_018829455.1 Candidatus Omnitrophota bacterium | reverse complement strand
TTTTCATTCCAGGCCCAGAGAATTAACGGGCCTGGAAAAAAAGTGGGATTCTTTGCCGAAAGCAGTTTATCCGCGATTACTTCCATCGCCTCCTCTTCCGTAACAATTTTGCCTTCCACCAGCGCCTCCCCTTTATCCGGGAGAACCACCCCCATAGAAGCTGCTGACGGCGGCAGATAACCTTCTGGCCCGGCCAAAACAGGGTAATCGACTTTTTGCATTTTGGTTCCTTCCATTTTTTCTTCTGGTAATCTATCCGCTTTAAAAAATTAAATTTCGGCCAGACCGCCGAAGTCAGCCACTATAAATGATACCACGCTTTTTAGTCCTCGGTCAACAAGCATAGGATAAAAAGGGGACAGGCTACTTTTTTTATAAAACCGACATTCTTAACGGAAAAAAGTAGCCTGTCCCCTTTTTACCTTTTTACCAATAGATGAAACGGGTGAAGAGTTCCTGGTCCTCCGGCGAGAGTTTACGGATGTCGCGGACAATATAACGGTTTTCAAAAATATCAAACAATACCTTGCCTTCTTTGCCGTAGTTCTGGGCGCGGTCACCCCGCCAGTGCATTTCAAACTGCCTGGGACCGTGGTCGGTCCCAACGTCAAACATCAACAGGTTGTAACGAAGTTCAATCTTAAAGATTCTCAGAATTTCAAATTCAAAATAATAGTTGGCGAGACTGGCGGCGATGAAACGGCGGGCCTCGGCCGGAAGTTCGGACGGGTCGCGGACAACGCCGATTTCCCGCTCTTCCCCGCTGGTATCAATGTAGCGCAGCGAAACATACTGATGCGGGCAGGTGACCGGAAAACAGAGCACGGCGAAGACTCCCCGGTAGGTAAGGTCCTCCTTTCCCGGTCCGGACTTCAGGACCACGTAGAGAAAGTTGTCAAAACCCATAATTATCTCCATCTGGTCCAGGGCCAGGAAATTAACGCCCACACCTTCAAGATTAAGGACGGTTGGTGTATTATCGGTTTCCATAGTTATAAAAAAACGTAGGGGCTCGATTTATCGAGCCCGCGGGCGCCATGAATGGCGCCCCTACCCAAATTTTTTAATCCAGATCCAAACTGGCCAATTCGGTTTGAATCTTAACCAGTTTATAATAGACACCCGGCCGCTTCATCAATTCTTCGTGGGCGCCGAATTCAACCAGCCGGCCGGAATCAATAACGTAGATACGGTTGGCATCCTTTAACGTGGAAAGCCGGTGCGCGATCGATATGACCGTCCGGCCTGCACCGATAATCCGCAGCGCCCGCTGGATTTCCCGCTCACTTTCCGTATCCACGCTGGAAGTGGCCTCATCCAAAATTAAAATCCGGGGATTACACAAAAGCGCCCGCGCAATGGAAACTCTCTGCTTTTCACCACCGGAAAGACCGGCGCCCCGCTCACCTAACTGGGTATCGTAACCTTCCGGAAGCTTCATGATAAAGTCGTGACAATTTGCGGCCCGGGAGGCGTTAAGAATATCTTCCCAGCCGGCGCCGGGCATTCCGTAAGCAAGGTTATCCTTAATTGAACCCCGAAAAAGAAAAGGCTCCTGGAGAACCAGGCCGATCTGCTGCAAGATTTCCGGCCGCTTGAAACGCCGCACCGAAACGCCGTCAATCTTAATTTCACCCCGCTGGATTTCGTAAAAACGGCAGAGCAGATTGACCAGCGTAGTCTTACCTGAGCCGCTCCGGCCCACAATCCCGATCTTCTCGCCGGCTTTAATCTTCAGGGAAATACCCTTAATAACCGGATTATACGGGTCGTAGCCGAACCAAACGTCACTCATCTCAATCGCGCCGGAAATATGCGGACAGGAAATAGCGTCCGGCTCGTCCTGAACTTCGGACGGCATATCCAAAATTTCAAATATGCGCTGACTGGCCGTGGCAAACTGCGTCACCCAGTTGGAGAACATCGCCAGGCTTCCCAACGGTGCGTAGAACATTGCGATATAACCCAAAAACGCCATCAACGTTCCCAGACTTATCCAGCCGTTAAGCACGTCGCGGCCGCCCACAAACCAGACGATCAAACCGCCCAGCCCGAAAACGTAAGCCATCAAAGGTGAGAAAATACCCACTTTAGTATCCACCTTGATGCGCGTCTCGCGAACGTAATCAGCCGCCTTGAAAAAACGCCTGGCTTCCCGCTTCTCTTGTCCGAAGACCTTCACCAGCCGGATACCGGAAAGGACTCCGTTGAGCATGGAACCGAGTTTGGAGTTACTGTCCCAGTATTTGTAATAATTGGGGTAGATGCGTTTCCAGAAAAATACGGTGCCGATAAAAACGAAAGGAATGGGAATAAGAACCAGAATCGCCAGTTTGGGATTCATGTAAAAGAGCATGGAGCCGATGGCGATTACCAGAAAAACGTTCACCAGAAATCCCTGGGTCACCTGAATCACGAAACCGTGCATAACTTCCACGTCGCTGGTGATACGGCTCATCAGTTGACCCACCGAAACCCGGTCATAGTACGCCACCGACATCTCCTGTAGTTTCTGAAACAGCCGTTTGCGGATGTCGTTGGTGACGCCGGTTCCAACCTTGGGCGCCAGATAGTTAATGATGATGTCAATACCGCGGCGCAGAAGCGAGGCTCCGGCCAGGGCAATCACCAGAAAGAGAAGCCAGTCAGCGTGCTGACGGGTCGTCAAAACATCATCCACCAAAATCCGGGTGAGGAAAGGCGGCAGCAAGTCCAGGGCAATCCCAACGATCATCAGGAGGAAAAGTCCCAACATTGTCCAGCGGTAAGGCGCCAGCATGGAAAACATCTGGCTGAAAGCGGCTTTGCGCTGAACGCAGTGGGAACAGGGGGCGCCGACTCTCGGCAGGATTAATCCGCATTTGAGACAAAATTTCGGGTCCGGAATGAAGAGCGCGTCTTCCTGGATTGGCAGCCCCTCTTTCAGGCGCTTTAACTGTGTCAGGACGCGTTGAAAACGTTCCCGGTTTTCGTTGGTGAAGCGAACCAGTTCTACGGGTATGGCTTTCAGGAAAAGACGTAAGGAAGTGGAACCGATTGAGGGGTGAATATCAAAATCAGTGATTGCCTTGTAATCGTAAGGACCCTTCACCGGCATCTCCGAAACCGCCGGCACAACGACAACGTGACCTTTGGTCGCCAACAACCAGACCGGCAGGATATGACCTAACGAGTCAAGGTCTGCTTCGGCGGCCAACAAAATCGGCTCGCCGTGAAGAACTATATCCTCCAACCGTTCCCGGATGAGTTTGGGGATACAATCGGTTGAAGATAGAATTAAAGGGATTGACGCAACCCCTGAAGGCTCTTTCATGGATTACTCTGTAAGAATCACAACGTCTGCAAAAGAACCAGGCACCAGGGATAAACGGCTCTTTTCAACCAGCACCTTAACCAACACATAGGTAACCTGACCCTGCTGACCTTGAAGCCGGGCATAAGTTCCTACTTGAATTACCCTTCCTTCTCCGACTCCGGAGAAGCGCTGGGAAAAATTGCGGGGATAGATTAACGCCTTCTGGCCAATTTGTATTTTGGGCAAATCATCCGGCGAAACCTTAACGATCAGAACCATTTTCCGGTCAGGCGCAAGGGCAAAAACAAGGTCTCCGTTCTTTACGTGTTCACCAACACCCTTTTCCCGGCGGATGATTTGACCATCCCGGGGCGCCAGGATAATTAGACGGCCGGCCTGGTCCCGGGCTGCCTGAAGCATCGCTCTTTTTTGGGAATACTCCGATTGTCTCTGGCGAAGAGTGTCTTTCTCCAGCGTAATCTCCCTTTCCGTGGATTCAACTTCCCTCAGCAATTGCTGTTCTTTGATGCTCCGCTGATTTTGAAGCGTTATTCGTTGCGCTTTGGCTATGGCGCTGTTTGCCCGCGCCACCTCCGTCCTGGTCACCACGTCTTCATATTCAACCTGGCTGATCGCCTCCTGTTGGTACAGTTTGCGCGCTCTTTCTTCGTTTTTAACCGCCTGTTTGTATTCGGCCTCAACGGCCAGAATTTTTTCTTGAGCCGCCTGAATTTCAGATTCACCCTTCCGAAAGATATCCGCCTCCTGACGCAGCCGGCCCAGATTATCGGAAAGCATGGCTATTCTTTCTCTTGATTTTTGCGGTTCTTTTTGAAGACCGGCGAGGTCAAACTTTTCCGCCTCCACATCCTGGTAAGACCCGGCGTTATCCGGCCGGATTTTGGCCAGCAGTTCACCTTCCTTTACCGTTTGCCCCTCCACCACGGCCAGTAGCTCCACGGTACCCTCAACCGGTGCGGTGATATGCTCAACATTATGAGGTTCTACCGTGCCGGCAGCTTTAACCCTGTTCGTAAAACGAAAAGAGAGCGCGATAATAATCACGATTCCGATCAGAATCCAGAGCAGTGAAAAAAGCGTCTTTCGTCCGTAGCGGTCCCACCAGGTGGCCTGTTTAACCTCTACCCCTGCTTTCTCTCCGCGCGTGGAACTGGAACCGTCAATAGACCAGGCCGGTTTTCCGTCGTCCTTCTCTTCCTGCCACTTAAATTTTGCGCACATGACGACATACCTCCTGAAGAAATTGCAAAAGAGGGAGGGGATGCAACCCCCCTCGCCCCCCCTTGTCAGGGGGGATGTAATCCCGCCCCTACAGGCGACCCTTATAGGTTAAACTAATATGTATTATCGTGGTATGATAATACCTCCGCCGACCAAAAGAGTCAAGAGACGGCGGAACACAATTTAACTGTTGGTCAGGAGAAGAAAAGGACCAGCGACCCTCGTCCTCTTTTGAGG
>JAHJUB010000074.1 GCA_018829455.1 Candidatus Omnitrophota bacterium | reverse complement strand
CGTTTTGATTGACTTTACTTCGCCGTCCGCTGCCCTGAACCATCTCAGGGTCTGCCGGAGATTGAAAAAAGGAATCGTAATCGGAACCACCGGATTTACGGAACCGGAATTGGCGGAGATAAGAGCGGCATCCGCCCAAGCGCCGGTCTTTATCTCGCCCAACATGAGTTTAGGCGTGAACCTTCTCTTCCGCCTGGTTTCCGAGGTTGCCAAAAATCTCCCCGGATATCAGGTGGAGATTATGGAGGCGCACCACGACCAGAAGGTTGATGCGCCCAGCGGCACCGCCAAAAAATTAGCCGAAATTGTGGCCGCGGCTCACGGTGATGATTTGGCGGCGGTGGCGGTTTACGGAAGGCAGGGCAGACCTGGTTCCAGGAAGCCGCAGGAGATTGGTATCCACGCTCTCCGGTTGGGCGATGTGGTTGGTGAACATACCGTCATATTTGCTGCTTCCGGCGAACGTATTGAGCTGACCCACAAAGCCAGTTCCCGCAACACTTTTGCCTCCGGCGCTATCAAGGCCGCGCTATTTTTAAGCAAGCAAAAACCCGGCCTTTACTCCATGGCCGATTTATTATGACTATTGAATTCAACGAGCGGCTTCAAAAATTACCGCCCTATCTCTTTATTGAGATAGACCGCAAAAAGAGAAAATTGCAGGAATCCGGAGTTGATGTCATTGACTTTGGTATCGGCGACCCGGATACACCCACCCCGGATTTTGTGATTTCCGCAATGCAGGAGGCGGTGGCCAGGCCGGAATATCACCGTTATCCGCTGGGCCGAGGAAAGAGTTTTTTTCGCCAGGCCTGTGCCCTCTGGTTTAAAAAACGTTTCGGCGTTATCTTAAACCCGGATAAAGAAATCGTTGCCTTGATTGGGTCCAAAGAGGGCATCGGCCATCTGCCGTTTGCTTTTCTTAACCAGAACGAAGTTACCCTGGCGCCGGAACCAGGGTATCCGGTTTACGCCAACGCCACAATTCTGGCCGGCGGCGACCCGTTTTTCCTGCCGCTGAAGGAAATCAATGGATTCCTGCCGGACCTTTCGGCCATCCCGGCTCCTGTTCTCAAAAAGGCGCGCCTCCTCTTTCTTAACTATCCCAACAACCCGACCGGCGCTGCAGCCCCGGATTCTTTTTGGAAAGAGGCGATCTCTTTCTGTGATAAATACGGCATAATTTTGGCTTCTGATGCTGCCTATTCGGAGGTCTATTACGGAAAAAAATCGAAGAGCATCTTTCAGTTTCCCGGCGGAAAAGAGGTCGGTATTGAGTTCCATTCCCTCTCCAAAACTTTCAATATGACCGGATGGCGCGTCGGTTTTGCCTGCGGCCACGAGAAGGTTCTATCTGGTCTGGCCACCGTAAAGGAAAACCTGGATTCAGGGGTTTTTGAGGCGATTCAGGCAGCCGGTTCAGCCGCGCTGGCCGCGCCGGAAGGGTTTACCGAAGGTTTGCGCCGGATGTATCGCCGCCGGATGGAGACGCTGGTTTCCGGATTAAATAAACTTGGAATTTCCTGCTGTGTTCCGGCCGGCACGTTTTACCTGTGGGTAAAAACGCCGGAGGGAGAGAATTCCACCCAATTTTCCACCCGGCTTCTGGAGAAGTTCGGGATTATAACGACTCCCGGCTGCGGTTTTGGCCCGAGTGGAGATGGTTACGTCCGGTTTTCAATCACGCTGGATGAAAGCCGTATCAAAGAAGCGCTAAGTCGTCTCTCTAAAACGTAGGGGCGCGATTCACGTGTCCGCCATAGCCTTGGCGAAGGCGGATCGCGCCCGCGGGTCGTATGAATGCGACCCCTTTCCAGAGCGTTGGAAAGGGTACCCGCCTACAATTATTTACGCACACAGGAGGCAACAGACAATGAAAATTGGTATGCTGACAGGTGGCGGTGATTGTCCGGGCTTGAACCCGGCGATTCGGGGTTGTGTGTACCGGGCGCTGGGTTTCGGGTACGAATGCGTCGGTTTTCTGGAAGGGTGGAAAGGGTTGGCCGAAGGAAACGCAATACCTCTGGGCCTAACTGAAGTGGAAAATATCGTTGACAAAGGCGGCACCATTCTGGGAACCAGCCGGTACAACCCATTTAAAAAAGAGGGTGGTCCGGAAGCGGTGGAAGCGACGATTAAGAAGTTCTCGCTGGATGCTCTGGTGGCGATGGGTGGTGAAGATACCCTGGGCGTGGCCAGCAAACTATTTCAGCGGGGCGTCAAGGTGGTCGGAGTTCCCAAAACTATGGACAACGACCTCTCCGGCACCGATTACACTTTTGGTTTTGACACTTCGGTGACCCGGGCCCTGGATGCCTGCCGTTCTCTGATTGACACCGGAACCAGCCACCGACGGGTGATGGTTCTGGAAGTGATGGGACGGCACGCCGGCTGGGTGGCGCTTTTTACCGCTCTGGCTTCCGGCGCCGACTGGGTTCTTTTGCCGGAATTCAAGGCGGATCCGGCCCAAATGGTCAATCACATTAAGAAGGTCTATCAGCGGAAAAAGTTCGGTTTGATTGTTGTTTCGGAAGGGGCGGAGTTTCAGGATGATGAATCGGAAAAGCAGGTTAAGGACGAGTTTGGCCATATAATTCTGCAGAAGCGTTGCCTGGGCGAAAAGATTGCCAGGTACGTGGAGAGTGAAACCGGAATTGAGACCCGGTCTTCGGTAATCGGCCACATGCAGCGCGGAGGCGCGCCAACCCTTTTTGACCGGATTTTGGGCCTGCGGGTCGGCGTCAAGGCAGCGGAACTGATTTCCGAAGGGAAATTCGGAATGATGGCTGCTCTTAAAGGGCAGGAAGTTCTGGCGGTACCGCTTTCGGATGCGGTTAACAACCTGAAGGTGGTTGACCGGAAGTGGCACGAACTGGCCCAGGTGTTTTTTCGGTAACAAATTATGCGCATAGCAATTTTGACTACCGGCGGTGATGCGCCGGGGATGAACGCCGCAATCCGGGCGGTGGTGCGCCGGGCGCTCTCTTTTGATTGGGAGGTCTGGGGCATTGAGCGTGGTTTCCAGGGAATGTTTGAGGATGATTTCCACCGGATGGAACACGGTGCGGTCAGCGGTATTATTAATCACGGCGGCACTATCCTGAAGACGCTACGCTGTCCCGGGTTCCGGGAAGAAGAATTCCGCCGGGAGTGTTACCGTAAACTGAAGCAGCGGCAGATAGAAGGCTTGGTGGTTATCGGCGGGGACGGTTCCCTATCTGCCGGCCGGGCCATCTCTTTGGAAACAGGGATACCTATTTCCTTTGTGCCGGCCAGTATTGATAACGACATTGCCGGAACCGATGAGACGATCGGTTTTGATACGGCAATCAATACCGCCCTGGATGCGATTGATAAGATTCGGGATACTGCTACCAGCCACGAGCGGGTCTTCCTGATCGAAGTGATGGGCCGGGAGAAAGGTTTTTTGGCGTTGGCGGTAGGGCTTGCGGCCGGAGCGGAGATTATTTTGGTTCCGGAGATTCCGTTCCGGACGGAAGAGGTCCTCGCTCAATTTCTGGAGGGGAGAAAAAAAGGCAAGCGGAGTATGATTGCGGTGGTTGCCGAAGGCGCGGCTGAAGTTTCAACGCTTGCCAAAGAGATACAGGCCGGTTACCCGGGTGAAGTGCGGTACTCAATTCTGGGTTATGTCCAGCGCGGGGGCGCGCCGTCAGCCCGCAGTCGGCGTCTGGCTTTTCTTTTCGGAGCCAGGGCGGTGGAAGCGCTTGCTGAGGGTAAAGGAGCGGTTTTTGTCGGATTGGAAGCCAATAAGGTGGTTGCCAGAAATCTGCTTGATACCTGCGAAAAGAAAGAATTGGACCAGGAATCTTTTCGTCTCGCCCACATCCTCGCCGCATAACTGTAAGGCAGTATCGTAGGGGTCGGATTTATCCGACCCGCGGGTTCGATAAATCGAACCCCTACAGAAGCCCCGCCCTGTGGGTGGGGTAATTTATTTATTGGTTAAATAATAAACCAAACTCTCCAGTTCCATCGCCATATCAACGCTCTTAATTCGAATATTCTCCGGGATGACAAGATAACGCGGGGCGAAGTTCAAGATGGCGGAGATTCCGCTTTTGGCCAGGCGCCGGGCTATCTCCTGGGCTGCCTCAGCCGGCACGGTTACAATCGCCACCTTGATTTTATTCTTCCGGATAAATCCTTCCATTTTTTGGTCAGCGATGACCGGCACGCCTCCTATTGTCTGGCCTACCTTGACCGGGTTATTATCAAAGGCAGCCAAAATTCTGAAGCCAAAACGTCGGAAGCCGGGATAAGTAAGCAGGGCCGCGCCTAATTTTCCACAACCGACCAGGATTACGCTCCAACTGCGGTCCAGGCCGAGGATTTCTTCAATTTTTTCCCTTAAACGGTGTATGTTATATCCCACGCCGGACTGGCCGAAGGAACCGAAATAGGTTAAGTCCTTTCGCGCCTGGGCGCCGGTGATATTGAGGTGTTTGGTAAGTCGCTCCGAGGAAATAACCCGCACTCCCTTGTTCTCCATAAAACGCAGGGTTCGCAGGTAAAGGGAGAGACGCCGCACCGTCTCTTCGGGTATACTCCGGTAATTTTTTCGCATTTTGAGATAAGGGTAACCCCATAGCAAATTTGACCGAACAACCCTTTTTATTATACTATTAAAGAGATTGAATTGTCATTGTGAATTTCGTGCCTGACGGAGGTCATTGTGAATATCAAAAAATTAACTGGTTTGGTTTTACTCGGAATGGCCCTGGTTCTTTTACCGCCGGCATTACACGCGGCTACAACCGGAGCGGTGTCGGCTAAAATAACCCTTGAATTCGAAGGAAAATCTTTCCCGATGAGTGCGGCCCAGGTTACTATTCTGGATAAAGAGATTGACCTGGGGGTGGTTGATTTTCGGGCCAAACAGAATGCGGAAAAGAGCAAGAACAAGAAACGATCGTACCATCTTTTTCGATATATTTACCTGGTCAGGGAGATTGAGAATAGCCGGCGGGCCGGTGTGCGCCAGGTTCGCT
>JAHJUB010000198.1 GCA_018829455.1 Candidatus Omnitrophota bacterium | reverse complement strand
TGGCTCCTCGCGATGAGGTAGCTCGGGGCATTCACCAGGAGATGCTGGAGACGGGGAGCGACAGCGTTTTCCTGGACTTGTGCTCTCATATTCCAGCCGAGCGCATTAAGGAGCGTTTCCCCACGGTCTACAACAATTGCCTGGAGTACGGGGTAGATGCTACTAAGGAGTTGGTTCCAGTGGTGCCGGCCGCTCACTATTTCTGTGGCGGTGTGTGGGTAGACGAATACGGACGGACCAACCTGCGTCGTCTCTATGCTGTGGGAGAGGCCTCTTGCACTGGTGTGCATGGCGCCAATCGATTGGGCAGCGTCTCTCTGTTGGAGGGAGTAGTCTGGGGATACCGTGCCGCCCAGCACATCGCTGCCAATCTCTCCGAAGAACTCCCTGTAGCTCCTGAGGATATCCCGTTTTGGCAGGATGAGAGCGTGGCAGGCTACCCCGACCCGGTCTTGGTACGCCAAGACATGATCCTGATAAAGCACATCATGTGGTACTACGTGGGGCTCGTGAGGACCACTCCGCGCCTGGCGCGGGCCATGCGGGATCTCAGTGTTCTGAGGGAAGATGTGAACATCTTCTACCATACCCAACGCCTCAATGATGAACTCATTGGTCTGCGCAACAGCGTTCTGGCGGCAACCGTCATCACCCGCGCTGCGTGGGCAAACAAAGAAAGCCACGGGTGCCATTATCGGGAAGGATAAAGCAGCGCATACTTGCGAGCAGAGGATTGGTACGGGAGCATGGTAGCGGAGGAGTTGTTGTGCCATGACCGCCATCTCTCATTTTATACCATCTGGTGAGCTTTGCCGAGTTTTGTTTCAGTCTGGTTTGCGCAGGCCATTGCCCTTAAATCTGGTGCGCGCCTACATAGGGGCTGCCACCAGAGAAGGCGACGTGGTCCTGGACCCTTTCTGTCAGGACTCCTCGGTGATCTTCTCCGCTGTCCAGACCGGTCGTCGAGTTGTGGCCGCGAGCTTCAGCCCTCTGAATGCTCTCTATGCACGCAATGAGGTTATCCCCCCTGCCGTAGATCAACTGGATGCAGCTCTGCTTCGTCTGTCCAACACACTCAAGCTGGACACGCCCTTGTGGAGGCACCTGGGTGGGTTGTATCAGACCAGGTGCTCTGGTTGCCAACGCCCCGTGGAGGCTGACTACTTCATCTGGGAGAGGGAGAAGGACCAGCCGGTGCAAGTTTACTGTACTTGCAGGGCGTGTCGCCGCAAAGGCTTCCAGGATGTTACAGAGCAGGACTTGCATCGTCTGGAGGGCATTGAGGAGCGGGGGTTTCACTACGCGTATGTACTAAGTCGCCTGGCCGGAAAAAGCGAGAAAGGGCAGAAGTTTGACCGGGGCCTGTTGGAGCTTTATACTCGCCGCAACCTTTACGTATTGACTGCTCTGCTCCTCAAGATAGAAACACTCTTCGCAGCCTCCGAGATGATCTCTCCTTTGAGATTGCTGTTGCTGCGCTGTCTGGAAGTGGGGAGCAAGCTGCAGACGGTATTTCCGGAATCGGCGATGAAGCCCCGGCAAAGCCTGCGGATTCCAGATAAGTTCTTGGAGATCAATATCTGGCAGGCCTTCGAAACGGCGGCAAGCAGTCTCAGGCAGTGGAGGGCTCCCGTGCAGGCATCCGTGGGGGCTGATCCTAAGTCCGTGTCATCGCCGGACCTCTTTTCTGTTCACTGGGCCGAGGACGAGCGTCCTTCCGTGTTCATTGGGCAACGCTCTGCGCGTGAACTGGTTTCGGAGATTTCCCCCGAGAGCGTCACTTTGGTCATATCACGGGCACCTGCATTTGAGTTGGCCTACGGAGCGCTTTCGTACCTCTGGAGTGGCTGGTTATTCGGCAATGCCGCGGCCGCACGTATGCGAGCTCGCTTGTGGCATCGCTTCCCGGACTGGCCTTGGTACGCAGGTGCTCTGGGTACGTCCTTGGCAACGCTTGGGGTAACCCTGAGGCCAGGAACGGGGCGCGTGGTACTGATATACCGTTCTAGGACTCTGGCACATACTGAGGCGCTCCTGTTGGCCGCAGGCAGCGCCGGACTCAGAGTAGAGAATCTCGTTTTTGCCAGGCAGTCTGATGCGGGAGGACGGGCTCAATGGGACTATCGCCTTACCTTGGCAAGGAATCTGGAGAAGCGCAGGAAATTCGCCGATTCGGAGACCTTGGCCAAGGCCATGCAGGATGCTGCTCTCGATGGC
>JAHJUB010000073.1 GCA_018829455.1 Candidatus Omnitrophota bacterium | reverse complement strand
CAACAAAATCCGTGTCTTCCAACGAAGAGCCTATGGGTTGAAAGATCAAGAGTATTTACGCTTGAAAGTTTTAACCTGTATGTTGCCGGAAATCGAAGAAAATCCTTGAATTTTACCCACTCACTTTGGAGAAGACCCATTTTTTCTATGTCACGATAACTAACCTCCGGACGGCGGAGGTACCGGGCCAGGTTCAGCGAACCTTCCGGCCGGAAAACAAAGGTGGTCTTCAACCGCTTAATCTCCGTGGCAATCGCCTCCCGTTGAAAACGCATCTTCTGATGGATGTCTTTCGAAATCAGCCCGAACCGGTAACCGTAATCCATCAAGCGAAAATCAGCGTTATCTACGCGCAGCAGAAGCCGGTATTCGGCGCGGGAAGTGAAGAGCCGGTACGGTTCAAAAAGTTCCGTCGTGGTTAAATCATTCGCCATCACTCCCAGGTAGGCTTCATCGCGCCGGGGTATGAATGGTGGACTGCCCTGAAATCTAAGTCCCGCGTTGATTCCGGCCAGAAGCCCCTGACCGGCTGCCTCCTCATATCCGCTGGTTCCATTTATCTGCCCGGCAAAATAAAGGTTTTCCACCCGTTTGGTTTCCATAGTAGATTTTATCTGGTGGGGCGGGAAAAAATCATATTCTACCGCATAGCCGAACCGGAGAATGTCAACGTTCTCCAACCCGGTTACTGTCTTCAGGGCATCCCTTTGAACTTCGGCCGGTAAACTGGTTGCAAAACCACTGACATAGACCTCGTCGGTATTCCGGCCTTCCGGTTCCAGGAACACAGGATGGCCGGTCTTACCCGGGAACCTCTTTACCTTTACTTCCAGGGAAGGGCAGTAACGCGGCCCGGTTCCCTTAATCTGTCCGGTATAAAGCGGCGCCCGATGTAGGTTTTCGGTTACGATGCGAATCGTTTCTGGGGTCGTATGCGTAAGGTAGCAGAGCACCTGTTGCGGTACAAAATCTTCCGCTCTAAAAGAAAACGGCCGGGGGAATTCGTCCCCGGATTGAATTTTCAACTTGTCAAGATTCAGAGAACGGAAGGAAACTCTGGGCGGCGTACCGGTCTTGAAACGGCTGACTTCAAAACCATTTTTTTTAAGCGACCCACTCAACTTATCCGCAGATTCCTCGCCCATCCGGCCGCCGGAAATAATGGTCTGCCCGAGATGCAAGACCCCGGAAAGGAAGGTTCCGACCGTAATGATTACAGCCCTGGCCCGGCATTCAAGACCATCCCGGGTACGTATTCCGGCTGCTTTACCACCCTTAATTAGAACTTCCTCCACCATACCCTGGCGGATAGTTAGGTTTGGAATTCTCTCCAGCGTTTCTCTAACCAACTTCTGGTAGGCCTTCTTATCGCTCTGGGCCCGGGGACTGAAAGCAGCCGGACCTTTGCCCGCGTTAAGGACCCGAAACTGGATACCGGTGGCATCAGCCCACAGACCCATTTCACCGCCCAGGGCATCTATCTCCCGGACCAACTGGCCTTTAGCCACCCCGCCGATTGCCGGATTACAGGACATCTGGCCCACCGTATCCAGGTTCATCGTCAGAAGCAGGACGGAGAAACCCATTCGGGATGCGGCCAAGGCGGCTTCGGCGCCGGCGTGACCGGCGCCAACCACGATAACGTCAAAATATTCGTCCACTGTTTTAATATTTTAGCATAAAAAACCACGCCGGCATCCGTTATTAGACATAAAAATCCGAAAAAAGGTAAAATGTAAGTAATCTTCATACCCTAAAAAATGATACTGGATAAGATTAATCAAACCGGAGATGTCAAAAACCTGCGGCCGGAGGAACTTCCGCTCTTAACGAAAGAAATCCGGCAACTCATCATTGAGGTGGTGGCTAAAAACGGCGGCCACCTCTCTTCAAACCTGGGCGTGGTGGAACTGACCATTTGCCTCCACCGCCTCCTGGACCTGAAAAAAGATACCCTCATCTGGGACGTGGGTCACCAGACCTATACCCACAAAATTCTGACCGGCCGGAAGGCGGAGTTTGAAAAACTTAGAACCTACCACGGCCTCTCCGGCTTTCCAGAGCCCAACGAGAGCGCCGCCGACCCTTTGCGGACCGGCCATTCCAGCACTTCCATCGCCACCGGATTGGGCATCGCCTGTGCTAAAAAAGAGGGAAAAACCGTTGTTGTGGTAATCGGCGACGCCTCTTTGGGCGGCGGAGTGGCTTTTGAGGGGCTGAACCAGGCAGCAGCAGCCAAAGCGAACTTATGCGTCATCCTTAATGCCAACGAGATGGCTATTTCACCCACCACCGGAGGACTCGCCCTCTCCCTGACCAGGGTTATCACCAATCCGCGTCTGGAAAGTTTCCGACAGCATACCCAAACGCTCATCAAAAAGATGCCTTTCCTGGGACCGGAAACGATTAACTTCTTCAAGACAATGGAGGAAGGTGTCAAGAACCTCCTGGGCCCCGCGGAACTCTTTGAAGGAATCGGTTTTCGTTACTTCGGCCCTTTTGACGGCCATAACTTTTCACAACTTACGGAAGCGCTGGAAAAGGTTTTTAAGCTTTCAACGCCGCGGTTAGTCCACGTGGTCACCAAAAAAGGAAAAGGTTACCCGCCGGCCGAGGCAGACCCGGAAAATTTTCACTCCGCAAACAGATTCTCAATAACAACCGGCAAATCAATTGCGGCTCCGGAGCTGGAATATCGTGAAGCATTCGCGGAGGAACTGGTCCGACAGGCGGAAAAGAGACCGGAGATCATCGCCATCACTGCGGCGATGACCAAAGGTGTTGGGTTGCAAAATTTTCAAAAGTTATATCCGGCACGTTTTTTTGACGTTGGAATCGCGGAACAGGCTGCGGTCGCTTTTGCCGCCGGCCTCGCCAAAGGCGGCGAACGGCCGGTAGTCGCCATTTACGCCACCTTCTTCCAAAGAGCCTTTGACCAGGTGTTTCAGGAAATCTGCCTGCAGGGGCGGCCGGTTACTTTTGTGTTGTGCAACAACGGACTGGTTGGCCCGGACGGTTCCACCCACCACAGCCTCTACTCTTTTTCTTACCTGCGTTCTTTACCCGGCCTCTCCATTCTGGCGCCCTTTTCCTACCGAGAACTACGGCGGTTATTGGCCCAATCCCTAAATGCGCCTTTCCCGACCGTCATCCTTTTCCCAAAGGACGCCGGACCGGAAAACCTGGAATCGATTGAGGAACCAAAGGCCGCGATTTCGGTTCTGGCCGCGGGAAATATCGCCGAGACCGCGTGCCGGGCAGTATTAAGACTAAAAAATGACGGGGTCTCCGTCTCCTTCTGTCCGACCTCATCCATTAAACCCCTTGACGAAGACATCATCCAAAAAGCCGCGGCGGCAGACACGGTAGTGACCATAGAGGAAAACAGTCTTTTAGGCGGATTCGGCAGTGCGGTCTTGGAATGCCTCGCGGAAAAAAACTTGAAGAAAAACGTAAGGATGATCGGGGCGCCGGACCGCTTCATTACTTTCGGAAGCCGGCCGGAATTACTGGCGGAAATCGGCCTGGACGAGGAAGGGATTTACAGACAGATTAAAAACGTTGCGAAAATGTAGGGGCGGGGTTACATCCCCTCCCGCCGTGGGCGGGGATGTAACCCCGCCCCTACAAGAACATAGCGAGGCTAAAAGCCTCGCACTACATTAATGTCGATTGCAAACACCAAACCCACATTCCGGGTAATCGTAGACACCAAATACTGCAAGGGCTGCGGCCTGTGCATCCACTTCTGTCCAAAAAAAGAACTTAAAATTTCAGAAAAGAAGAACAAAAAAGGTTACTTGTGTGTAGAATTCTCCGGCGTAGAATGCACCGGTTGCCTGCGCTGTGCTCTAATCTGCCCGGACGCCTCCCTCAAAATCATCCGGAAAGAATAGGATATTCAGCGTTTTATGGAAGACGCCTACGGTCACAGTTACATTTTGGGCATACCGGATAGCAGGCCTGGCAGAATTTCTTTCCGCAGCGGGGACAATCAACAAAGCAGTGAGAACAAACAATGTGGAGTTTATCGTCGCAGATAAAGTAGGGTGGGTGGGGATTAAAACAAACCTCACAGGGCAAGGAATCTAACTGTTTGATTAAGGGATTGTAGGCAAGAGGAAAGACCCGGGAAGAAATCCGCCGTTTTATCTCTATCCAGAAAAGTATCGTTTCTGTCTTTATCCGGATAAGAGAAACAGGCTCCATCTTGAGGCTTAAAGCATACTTTGCCAAAAGATCGTGAATCTTCCATTTCTGTTCGGTTTCAATGGCCGCTAATTTTTGAAAGAATTTGTTTACGTTTCCATCTTTGATGGTTTTTTCGTGTTTTTCTATGATCTTATGCGTTTCATCTTTCAGGGTTTCGTAGTACTCATGGATTTTCTTGCTATCCCGATTAAGCCTTCTTTCCAGACTTTTGATAAAATCCTGCAACGTTTCTCTGGCTGCAGAAAAACCGAATGCATAGGCGGCTCTTATCACCTTGTTCAAAGCGTCTTTCTCGATCTTTTTATCCTGCTCATCACCTTCTTTTAGGTTGGCTATGAAGTCTTCGGAAGGTATGACTGTCGAAAGGTTCATTTCGTTTATTAATACCGGCAGGATTCCTTCATGTTTTTCGTCGGACAGCGCGGTATATTTGAAATAACACAAGAGGTAAGAAATATTTTTTACCTCATTTTTAGTCAAACGAAAGGTGGCGTTATTCAAAGGAACGTTTTCGGTAATTACCCGGGATATTTTTTCGGTGTTAGGAAGAGAAGATACGTAGGTCGCACTACAAATTTTTCTTTTGCCCGCAAAGAGGTTTTCGATGGTATTGAAAAAATCGGAATCATATGAGGCGCAAATTCCTTCCTGAAACTCGCCTTTCTGAGAAAAATACAGCGGCGCATATTCGGGAATACCAAGAATCCGGGATATCTCCGGCGGGCAAATGACCTCCAGGGAATTATCCTCTCTCTTTTCCACAACCGCCCCATGATATTCCAATAAGGCAGTTATTACCTCGGGCAATATTCGTTGCATCACGTTTCGTAGTCCTGACCAAATACTTCGTTATCAAGTATTTTTGACTGAAGATAATTATTTTTAGCCGCTAAAAGTTCATTTCCCAACTCCTGGAAAGCATCTTTTAGTTTTTCGGTATTTTCACTCTTTAACCAGAGTTCCATAATTATCTCCTCAAAATCCTTATCTTCTCCGAGGTGTCCCATGATTGGCTCGATCTCTCCGATCACCATCTGAAACATATTTATTTTGTTATCCAGGATGTCGATAATATAGTCCTCAATCGTCCCCCGGACCGAAAGATTAAAGATAAAAACATCATGTTTTTGTCCGATTCTATGGAGCCTTCCGATCCTTTGTTCTATTCTCATCGGATTCCAGGGAAGGTCAAAATTTATGATCGTATTACAGAACTGCATGTTTCTGCCTTCACCACCGGTTTCCGTGGAAACCAGAACAAGCGCTTCGTTTCTGAAACGTTCAACTGAGACGTCTTTTTCCTGAGGAGACATATCCCCCCGGAAGGTAACGGCGGGTATGCCATTCCTTCGCAGTAAGTCAACAAGATAGTCTACACTTTTCCGGAATTGGGTGAAGATAATTTTTTTGTTTTCGGGATTTTTCCGAAGGATTTCTATCAGCGCTTTTCCTTTACATGTTTCCGGCAGGCTGTCTATGGCGTCAACCATATCTTTTGCGCTGCCGTCAGGATCTATTTTGAGCAGGGTATCTTTTAAGGCAAACGGGCTGCTTCCGGCTTCTCTTAAGAGGAGATTAAGGAGTGGTTTTTTGAACCCGCTTTTTTTCAGATAATCATTAATCCCCCCGAAAATCTTCTTTTCTCCTTCGGTTGGTTCCAATCTAATCGTCACGGCAAACCTTTGGGGAAGTTTAAGGTCAATCGCGCTTCTGGTATTTCTAATCATTACGTTCCTTAAAAGATTTTGCAACCCTTCTTTATTGGTGGGGATCCGCCGGTTTCCTCTCTGAACGTATTCTTGCCGGAAGAGCTTCTGGGTCTTGAATTCACCGACTTTAAGAAGGGTAATCAGGTTAAAGAGTTCAATCAGGTCATTTTGAATCGGAGTAGCGGTAAGGAGAAAGATAAACCTCTTCTCAATCAGGTTAATGAGTTTCCAGGCCAGGGTATTTTTGTTCCTCAAGTGGTGTGCTTCATCAACAACCACGATGTCATAGAATTGATTGGTAATAAGGGACACGTTCTTATTCGTCTTGGCGGTATGAAGCGAGGCGATAATGAACCTATTTTTCCAGAAATTTTCCGGAGTTTTGGTAAATTGAGGGTCCTCGGTGGTGATAAACCGGATACTAAATTTCGTTTCCATCTCTTCCTGCCATTGCGAAACAAGAGATGGCGGTGTAAGGATGAGAACATTTTTAGCCATACCGCGCAGGCAATATTCTTTTATAAGCATCCCGGTTTCAATGGTCTTTCCCAACCCAACTTCATCACACAGAAGAACCCGGCCGCGAAGGTGTTTGAGAACCTTCTTTACCGTTTCAATTTGGTACCAGTACTTTTCTACTCCTTTAATCGCCTGCAAACAGAGTAATTCATCAAACTCCCGCTGGATGGTAAGGTAGATATAGTCAATTAACATCCGGCAGCTTTTTAAGGTAGCCGGAGCGCCGCAAAAAAGGTCGGAAAGGCCTTTCTCGTCAAACGGCTCTGTTTTTACCGAAATAGTATAGGAAGGAATGGACGCTGCTACCTTTAGGGGTTCTTCCTTTATCGGGAAAATCTGCTTCTTCAGAAATGGCAAGGTCGGTTTTAACTTCTTGATTTCTGTTTTGGTGTGCCATTCCGCTTCTTTTGCCCGGATAAAGTCTCCCAGTTCAAAGAATGCTTTTTTGGGTGGCTGGCCAGCTTTAATTCGCGGCTGTTTCTTCTGCAGTTCGGCCGCCTTTTTCAGATGTTTTCTTGCCTGTTCAAAATCCCCCAGATTTGTTTCTAAGTAAGCAAGAGTCACATAATCAGGCCATCGGGCACGCATTCTTACCAATATCTTCGCCCATCTTTTGCCCAACCGGTAGTTTTTCCACCGCACCAGACATAAGTTGGTGATTTCCTGAAGAAGTTCCACATCTTCCGGCAGAACGCCAAGCATCCTTTCCAGACAGCGGTAGGCTCTTTCATGTTTACCTTTTTTTACAAAACGCAGGTAGTCCCGATATACATCACCCAGGGTTCCGGAAACTATTTCTTCGTGATATGAGTGAGACATAAGAGGGAGTAGTTACAATCCTGCTTTGTTGGCTATAAAATCTTGAAGCGGCACAACCCGTACTTTATCATGAACAAGATACTGGCGCTCGCCCGGATAAATAACAAAGGCCTTTTCTAACCGTAAGTCTTCCAGCGCCACATGCAGAGAGCGGGTCATCGTCGGCGCATCCTGACACTTAAACTCAAAACCGTAACGTTTGCCATGATGTATTATCAACAGGTTCAACTCTGCTCCGCGATGCGTACCCCAGAAAAAAGCATGCTGGTCCCCCAAAAGCATTAAAACCTGTTCCAGGAAAAATCCTTCCCAGGAGGCGCCATACTTCGGATGCGCACGTAGGTCTGCCGGTGTCTCAATCCCTAAAAGCGCGTGTAACAGTCCACTGTCCCTTACATATACCTTCGGGGACTTTACCTGACGCTTTCCTATGTTTTCATACCAGGGCGGTAAGGTCCGCATTACATAGGTACCGACAAGAATGTCTAAGTAATGTCGGGCCGTCTTTTCGGTTACACTGATCGACCTCGCAATTTCGGACGCATTCCAGATTTGGCCGTGATAGTGACATAGCATACACCAAAAACGCCGCAGGGTTTCTGCGGGTATCCGAATACCTAATTGGGGAAGGTCGCGTTCCAGGAACGTGGCGACAAAGGATTCACGCCAGCGTAAACTGGCGCTATTGTTAGAGGCTAACCAGGAACGGGGAAATCCGCCCCTTAACCAGAGGCTCTCCTCATTGTTTGTTGTTGCGCTTACTTCCTGAAGTGAAAAACCCGGTACGTTGATGAATAGCGCCCGTCCTGCAAGTGACTCAGAAACACCTTTAACCAGAGTAGGCGAGGCGCTGCCAAGCAAGAAAAATTTTAACAACCTCGGCGTTCGGTCTACCAGAGGTCGAAGAAACGAGAAGAGTTCCGGTCGCCGTTGCACCTCGTCAATGATAACTAACCCTTCAAGCGATCTAAGTGTCAGTTCCGGGTTAGAAAGCGCCGTAAGGTCAGTAGGCCGTTCGAGATCAAAATAGTGAACTTTTTGGGAGGCCGCCCTTTTTCCGGCATACAATCGCGCCAGAGTAGTCTTTCCTGTTTGTCTGGTTCCCAACAATACCGTTACCGTCGCTTCAGTGAGACTCCGCTCGATTCTATCTAATAAGCCGGGCCGTAAAATCAGTTGATGTTTATGTCGCATATTCGGAGATTATATCCCAATTTTCCCCCTTATGTCAATGCACCGCAGTATTTACAAACATTTCCAGATGGGGTTAAGGTATTAGGGCATTAAGCAGATTGATGACTTTTTGAATGGTATCCTTATCAGGCAAGGGTAACTTTAAACAGGACTTGCCGGTCTTTTCATCTTTAATGAGAAATTTATCCGGCAAGGATATTCCCTCTTTTTTACCATCATTGGTTTTCCCGGTAATAAGCGCCTGGCTTATTTTGTTGAGCAATGACAGTCCGGTAGAAATGACATCAGTCCACACCTCCCCTGGTAATGAAGTAGTCTTCTCGCCGGTAGTAATATCAAGAGAAGGTTCCGTTTCTTGAGGCATTGGTGAAGGAATTGAAGTAGCCGCCCTCTCTACCGTATCCATAAATCGTTTGAGTCTTGTTCCACCGAAGAATACTTCATCCTGACTCCCATCAAGGACACCGGAGAACAGGGACTGCTTAAAAGATAGCAGGTCAAGCATCCCGTGTTCAATTGTCCCTTGAGCGATGAAGTTAATCACCCGAACCGGTTGAGACTGACCTAACCGGTGGACACGGCCAATCCGCTGTTCCAGAACCGCCGGATTCCACGGTTGGTCCATATTAACGACCACGGAAGCATTCTCTAAGTTTAGACCAACTCCGCCGACATCGGTTGAGAGAAACAAACGGCAGGATGGGTCCTCTTTGAACCTTTCAATTAAGTCCTTCCTGTCTTTGCTGGGAACTTCACCGCAAAATAAGACAAAATCTTTCCGAGGTGTCAAATGGTTTACCAGCAGTTTATGCATCCGAACCCACTGACTGAAAACGACCACTTTTGTTTTAGGTTCTTCGAAAATTTCGGAGAGTAAGGAGATGAATTCATGGGCTTTAGCGCCATGGTCGGTCTTCTGGTCAATAAGATAGGTGCTGTCACAGACCATCCGCATGTTCTGCAAGGCAATCATCAGGCGCCGCTGGTCCACCTCGGAGAGAAAACGATGCCGCCGCCATTTGGCCACCAGACGCGCGACGATTTCCCGATTCTCTTCGTGATACTTCATTTGTTCCTTGGTCATCGGGACGAAAAAGTTCTTAACCAACTTCTCCGGTAATTCCTTCAGAACTTCTTTTTTAGTCCGGCGGATAAGGATCGGTTTAAGGGTCTCATTGATTTTAGTAAGATTGCGGTAACCTATTACCTTACCGTATTCATCTGTCTGCTGATGTTCGGCCAGAAAACGGAAAAGAGGACCAAGGTGAAAACGGTCCACAAATTCTACGATGGAATGAATCTCTTCTATCCGGTTTTCCAGAGGAGTGCCGGTCAAGACGATTGCATAGTCAGATTTTAGCCTCTTAACGCTTTGGGCGGTTCGGGTCTTCCAATTTTTAATCCGCTGGGCTTCATCAAGTATCACTAAATCCGGCTGCCAGTTCTGAATCATCTCCAAATCGCTATGGATTACGTGATAATTGGTAATTTTATAAAAGGTTTCCGAGGCATATTGCCCGGCGCGTACCGCACGCGGTCCTTCCACTATTTCCACCGTTCGTTTGGTGGTAAACCTTTCGATTTCACGTTTCCACTGATATTTTAACGAGGTAGGGCAGATAATTAAGATATGTTCCACACCCGCCACCCGGGACAAAATCTCAATAGCCGCAATAGCCTCAACCGTCTTCCCCAATCCCATCTCATCGGCAATCAGACATCGGCCGGTTTTAGCCGCAAATAAAGCGCCTTCACGCTGGTAGGGATACAGGGAATATTTGAGTAAATCCTTAAAGACCGCGCTCTCTTTTCCTTCCGGAAGCAGTTTGTCAACACGCTGCCCAAGGTTTGCTTTGTCCCGCACCTGCGCCACAAAGGAAACAGCGTCTTCATAACAGCGAAGTCCCTGCCCCTGACTAATTGGGGATGCCTCTTTCAGAAAAGCATCAAAGTGGGCATAAGATTCTTCCTTAAGGATTCCATTCTGGTTGAAGTAACGGCCTGCTAATTCTTTCAATAATGGCGGGCATTGCGAACCCGGACGGAAAACCAACTCACGCTTGGCGCCATAACGCAAGAAAACCTCGGAAAATTCAGGCTGGAACTCAACCAAGAGCGCCTTTTTACCCCCACGTTTCCGTTCCAGTCTGGCCAGAGTATATTCAATATGTTTGCAGGTGCCAAGGGCATTAACGGCAAAATCCAGACAGGAACAAAAATTTTCACCTAACTGTCGCCCCCTGATGGCTACCCGGTAGGTTCTATTTGTCTGAGGATTGGTAACCTGAAATTCGGAAAATATTGGTTCATTCCCAACATTTTTAAAAAGAAAATTTTGCTCGCGGCCATATTCCCTCCGCAAAGCGACCTGCCATTCTTCCAACGTCATCCCATCCGGCTTTCGGGAACGAGGCGTTCTTTTCGTTTTGCTTTTATCCATGGTAACAGGCGTAGTATTAACAGGAAAAAATTACTTGACCTTTTTATTATATCACATTAAGGAAGGTTAAAATCTCCTCCGTTCTAAGGAAGCGGGAGCCTCTCAGGAAAACGGCTGGTTCTTATCTGCAAGGATTTCGGCTGGGGTTTTCCGACCACGCGCGGTGCGGTCAAAGTCGCTGTCAAAACTCACCAAGGAAAAATTGTGTTTCTGAGACGCAATATATTGGTAGGCGTCATCAACAAGATACATTCAATCGCCCCACCACTCCAGCGCCTTTTTCTGTAATTGTAACGAGGTAAATTTCCCTCGAAATTCCTGAAGACCACCGGCCCAGGTTAAACGCAGGTTTTTTTGCGTTGGCTGTCTCTTTTTCAGCAAGAATTCTACGAAATTAGCCACTTCCACCTGGAACTCCGGGGGTAACCGTTTCACCATTTCTTCTATCGTCTGCATATCTTTTTCCTCCTAAAAATATAGAATACCACTATTTTAAAAACTCCGTCAAGTGCCCGTTAAATACCGGGTCTTCTCCAAAGTGAGTGGGTAAAATTCAAGGATTTTCTTCGATTTCCGGCAACATACAGGTTAAAACTTTCAAGCGTAAATACTCTTGATCTTTCAACCCATAGGCTCTTCGTTGGAAGACACGGATTTTGTTGTT
>JAHJUB010000193.1 GCA_018829455.1 Candidatus Omnitrophota bacterium | reverse complement strand
TCCGTTGCAACTGACGCCTTCTCTGCCTGCTCGGAGCCTTTATTCAAAGCCACGGGGGCGTTCGACAAGCTGTGGAAGAATTGTCTTGCGGTCTTTAAAAAGAGACCCCACGGCCCTGCCAGATGAAAGCCATAATTAGAATTGCTGATAAATCACCATTTCCATTGATATACCGACTTATTTATCATATTCTGAATGTATCTAAAAGCAATCTTTCGGAAAGAAAAGCCCTGAGTCTGCATTTGGACTCAGGCATATATGATACGGGCCATCAGGATTGGAGGACTCGCTAATGCCGGTTAAGAGTTACGGACCGCGTAAGCCAGCAGGTGGTAAGATCGATAAAGACGAAGTTAAACGCGTTGTCGCTGAGGCACGTCAGGCTCAGGTAGAACGTGAACAGGGCTACCGGGAGCAGTCCCTGAAAATCCATCCCTGGATATGTGCCCGTTGTGGTCGAGAGTTCACCAACAAAAACTTGCACCTTTTGACTGTGCACCACAAGGACCACAACCATGATAACAACCCATTAGACGGCAGAAACTGGGAAAATCTGTGTATCTATTGTCATGAAAATGAGCACCGCCGCTACCTTGATCATCTTGAGGGTGGTGGGATAGAAGTCGGTAGTGAGCAGAGAGAGGCGCTCAGCCATAATCCCTTTGCCGGGCTTAAAGGCTTGCTGAAGGAAAAGAAAAGCTAAACGGCTATGGAACTACAATCAGCCCGTGACAAACCAAGGCAGCCAAAAACCCCCAGACCGGCCTCTACTGTTATATTCACACGTCACCACAATGGTGAACTACAGGTCTATCTCCTCAGGAGGAGTTCTCGCAGTGGCTTTATGCCTGGGAATTACGTATTTCCCGGGGGCACGGTGGATCCAGAAGACTGTGCGCCTGGGTTTTGGAAGGCACATGTGGATATGGATAGCAAGTCAATTTCCCGTCGTCTTGGTGGTGGCTTGACTGTTGATGAGGCACTGGCCCACGGGGTTGCGGCCGTTCGCGAAACCTTTGAAGAGGCAGGGGTCTTTTTGGCCCATCGAAGCGAACAAACCTGGGATGACCTGGAGAAGGTCTGCCACAGGCGAGAAGCTGCGACCTTGCCCAAAGGCTGGCTCAGGGATTGGGTGGTTTCCGATGGATGGACCTTGGCGTTCTCTCTGCTTGCACCATGGTCGCATTGGATCACACCCGAAGCAAGATCCCGACGATATGACACTCGATTCTTTCTGACCATAATGCCCTCAGGGCAGCAATGCATACCGGACACCCGGGAGACCACGAACGGGATCTGGATTAACCCGGAGAAGGGACTCGGCGCCAATCTTCAAGGGGGCATCCCTTTAAGTCCTCCGACCCTTGTTACG
This sequence comes from Candidatus Omnitrophota bacterium, assembly GCA_018829455.1. Taxonomy (GTDB): domain Bacteria; phylum Ratteibacteria; class UBA8468; order MWAK01; family MWAK01; genus JAHJUB01. The sequence continues at coordinate 2,832 of JAHJUB010000193.1, read as the reverse complement.
CTGCATGAGCTTCTACAGTACCATGATATGAAGACCCTGGAAAAGGAACTTGAAAATCGGCAATGGGGAGAGACGCGCCTTCCCCTTTTGATACGATCGTCCCAAGAAACTATGATTGTGCTTCCATGGGACCCTATGTACGATCAGGTAAGTGAAATCGATGTAAATGCACTGGTAAAAGTACCCCTTACTCTGGATCAAGATTTTTCAAGGCTCTGGTACCAGGAGGGGATATGGAGACCTGTTCAAAACCGAGGATGACGTGTTACGGGGAAGAGATCCGGGCGGTGACTTTCATGAGCGACTGAACTCAGTGTCTTCAGCGTCTCCGCACTGAACTATTACGCATGTTTCAAAGGGAGGATTCATGAATTACGAAACCATTGAATACGAGTCTAAAGACGAGGGCATCGGTATATTGTCCCTCAATCGCCCACGCAGATACAATTCAGTAAGCCACCAGATGATGGAGGAACTGGAGGCCTTCTGGAAAGAGCGATTGTATGACCTGGATACGCATGTCATTATCTTGAAGGGGAATGGGGAGAAGGGCTTCTGTGCAGGGCTGGACATGAAAGAGAACGTGAAAATGGCCCCGGATATGAATACGGACCAGTTTTACAGGTTTCAGGCCCGACTTGCCAGGCTTAGTCTGGCCATGAGGCAGGCACCGCAACCTATTATTTGCGCGGTGCATGGAGCAGCAGCAGGTCTCGGGTTCAGTTTTGCCCTTGCATCTGATGTTAGGGTGATCACCCTGGATGCCCGCTTCTCTGCCGCCTACATCAATATCGGGCTTGGTGGTGCTGACATGGCGTGCAGTTATTTTCTGCCGCGTCTTATGGGGGCGGGCAGGGCCTATGAGTTTATGCTCACCGGGAATTTTATGTCGGCAGTGGAGGCCATGGCACTGGGTCTTGTGAGCAGAATAGTGGAACGCGATAAACTCATGGAAACAGCCCTGGATTTGGCCTCAGCAATGAACACCAAGAATCCCATGGGCCTTAGGCTGACCAAAGAGGCTATTAACATGAATCTGGATGCAGGAGGACTGGAGCAGGCCCTTAATATGGAAGACCGGAACCAGGTCTTACTTGTTGCCCGGGCTATGCTTGGGAAAGGTGAGAAGACGAGCAAGTATTTTTAGTGTCTTTTTAATACCACTCTTCCTTTGTCAAAGGCCTCCATGTTTTCAGCCAGCTTAGCTGGAGGAAGCAACTCTTCAATCGTCGCCTCAAACGCCAGACGATCTATGGGTATTACCTCAATGCTGGATAGAGCTCCCAGCATTACCATGTTGGAAAAGATGGGATCACCCATCTCCAATGCGATTTCAGTGGCGTTGAGTGTCCAGACCCGACGGCTCAGCTCCTGTATTTTGTTCACTACTATGCACACCTCCGGGTAGGTCACATCGCCTGAAATTACATCCAGGGGATGGATGGGCCGGGTGTTGAGAAGAGTCATTACTTCGGGGTTGCCATAGTGGCCCAGTATCCTGAGTGCTTCAACCGGTTCCAGAGCCACCAGCAGGTGACACTGCCCTTCAGGGACCAGGGGGGAAAACTGGTCCCTGGCCGATATACGGAGGTGGCTCATCACCGCACCCCCTCGCTGGGAAGCGCCGTATGTCTCTCCGATAGTGACAACGTATCCCTGTGAGACGAGTATGTGCCCAATTATCTGAGAGGCAAGTACGTTTCCCTGGCCGCCGACGCCACCGATAATAACGTTGAAAGGGTCTTTTTCAAACGACATCTAAGCGGCCTCCTTGCGGATCGCAGACGCAGGGCAAATCTCAGCACAGACTCCGCATCCGGTGCAGATAGCCTCGTCAATACGGGCCTTTCCTGTACCCTTATCCCAAACTAACCCCGGGCACTTGAAAACGCGAGTGCACAAGCGGTTGCAGCCGCAATTCCCACCCAGGCAGAGCTCCGGGTCGATATACATGTGATAAAGCCTTTGTTGGTGCCGACTGCGAACTAAGGCGCACACCTGTCTCAGGATCAGGACCTTCACGCCCTCCTCATCCTGAAGGAGTCTCAGGATGGTCTCAGTTGTTGCCTTCATGTCAAATGGGTCGGCCACTTCCACACTCGCTCCCAGGGCCTCGCAGATAGCTCTAAGATCCAGGACAGGAGCCTTATCCCCTGTGGCTGTTCGGCCTGTCCCAGGGTGGGGCTGAAAGCCGGTCATGGCTGTCGCGCTGTTGTCCAGAAGCAGGAGCAGGAAATTTGACCCGTTGTAACGGGCATTGGCCAGGGCCGGCATAACAGCGTGATAAAAGGTCGAGTCGCCACACACGGCAATCAGGGGCTGATCCAGGCCAAAAGCCTCAAGCTGGCCGAATCCGCAGGCCAGACCGGTCCCGGAACCCATAGCGTGCAGTGTCTTCATCTGCCCGAATCCGGTAGGGCCCATACCAAGGGAATAGCAACCGATATCGCCGAGCACGAAGCCGTCACGGCCATCTAATGCCAGGGCGTTTTTGACTGCCCAGTATGTTGCCCGATGCGGGCAGCCCGCGCAGAAGCCAAGCTTTCTTTCCGGAACAAGGTCGGAGGCAGCTTCTCTAACCTTAAGAGAGTACCCGGGCGGCCGTGGCTCGTATGCAACTTCAAGGAGGTCCTGAATAGTGTTGGTAACGATGTCAGGGTTGAGCTCGCCCACATCGGGAACAGATTGTGTCGCCTTGCCCAGGAAGCGCTTAAGGCCAAGGTCGAGGCAATTCTGGGCGAAAAGCTCTTTTACATTGCCTTCCAGGAAAGGGTTTACCTCCTCAATGAACAGTACCTGATCGGCTTTTTTAAGGTGATCGAGTACAAGTTG
>JAHJUB010000208.1 GCA_018829455.1 Candidatus Omnitrophota bacterium | reverse complement strand
TTGTACCCACGTCTTACCCGGCTTCAGGGGTATTAGTTTGCCGTCATTGTCGAGGAAACGTGTGAACTCCTGCAACTCGTTTCGCTGCCACTTGCCGTCGATAACAACTCCATCGCGGCAGATCTGTACGCGGCCTTCTCCCCTGAGGACGATATTGATGGCGGTGTTCCCCAGACTATCCTCCACGATGTCGGTTGCCTCGTGACGAGCATAGAAGATGATGACATTGGCGGCCCTGATCTGCTCATCGGTGTTTCCATCAAGGTGAGGAGTCCCCTGTACCTCCCGCAGATATACACCTGCGTCAGGATCGAAGGCCCAATCCGTCACACACAGCTTGGGATAAGGAATGTGGATAGTGCTCGCAGGGGCTCCGCCAGGGGGCGTGCTTCCTTCGGTGGAGAAGACAAAACCCTCTGAAGGCCCTGATGTTTCCCAGCCCTTCTCCTCAAGATAGTCATGGATGCGCTGCGAATCAGTATAGAACCGGCCTCTCCAGTCGTACCCCGCCAAGATGGAATAGGGCTTGGAGTTGAAGTACTCGTCCAGGTCGCAGATGTCGGATTCGGAGAGCTTGAACCGTATAGGATCGCTGGCGCCAGTATGAACCAGAGCCGCATCGTACTGAGGGGCTAGCTCCAGGCTGACCAGTCTTGCGCTGCGCAAAGGACGTATCCGTGGCGGGTCCTCAGCCAGGAAGACCGCTGTGAAGCGGGTTAGCGCCCACCCGTCCATGATGTCCTCGTAGACGATATCGGCTGCCCCTAATCCTTCCTGGGGACGGATACTGGGATCATTGCCGATGCGAGCATGAATGGGACGCCGCTGCAGCACTGCCGGATCCTCGACATGCAACCCCGTGAGCGGATTGATGTTTGGATCCTGCGTAGGGGTAGGCACCGGCGTGTAGGTCGGGGTGGGCAGAACGATGGTCGGAGAGGGAGTCTCCGTTGGTAGTGCGATTATCGTCGGACGATCAGGAGTGAACGTGGGTTTGGGCGTCTTGGTGGGCACTGTGGTTGGGGTCGGGTTGTTGCTGGAACAGCCACTCAGGGCCAACAAGATACCCAGAACCACGACGACAATCACTGGCCGTATGTAGCTTGATAGCCACTTATGCTTGAACTCCGTGCTGCTATGCTTCATCTTTCTGTGTGAACCTCCTTGGTCTGCTGGGCTCAAATGGCCAGACGTACGAGAGAGGATATTATATCACATCTTGACCAATGGCTGAAACTTCCAATGGAGAGCGTCATAGCAATCACATTTGAGAGGCTAGAGCGTAGAAGATACCAGGTTTTTCCAACTTTGACAGGAGTCATTGGTTAGCAGGCCGTTGAGCTACAGTATGCTTGCACCGTTGAGAGGCGAAAAACCTGGTATCTCTCCTCCCCGCGAGGCAACTGCGATTGCCCTGGCCCTTGGGTCTTGGGTCGCTGGCATTGACAGAAGCGGAGAGACGTGATAATCTCTTGGTCGTCCGAGGAGTTACGATCTCTCCTGCTTTCACCCTTGCTCCTATCTCTGGCTAAACGCAAGAGGAATGCGAAAACCATGGTCTGGAAACCCAAAATCATCCTGGGGGGCATTTGCGGAGCCGCCATCATCGGCGTGATTTCGATATTCGATCGCTGGTGCTTACAACGACTGTCTACCGCCCCGGTGGATCTGACCTTCTTCTTCCTGGCCCTTGCAATAGTGCTGAGCATCTTCATTGTAGTGCTAATGGTCTACTTGCTGTATGGCCTTCTTTCTCTCAGCTACATCCTGGACCGCAATGGCCTTGTGATCCGCTGGGGGCCCCTGCGACAGGTTGTGCCTATGGGAAACATAGAGCGCATAGTCCCGGCGGAAGAGGTGCACGTTCCCATGCGGTTCTACGGCGTTGCCTGGCCGGGATACCACGTAGGGAGAGGGTATGTCAAGGGACTGGGTTCATTGCACGTCTACGCGACGTGTCCACTGCGAGATCAATTGCTGGTGATAACTCCCTCGCAGGTCTATGGCATTTCTCCCAGCGATCCGCAAGCGTTCCTGCCAGACTTTGACAGACGAGCGGGGCTGGGCTTAGTTCACCGCATGGAGCAGATCACACATCGCTCAGCGTGGGCATCGATGCCAATCTGGACAGATAGACAGGCTCAAGCATTGATCTTCGCTGGCTTTCTGATCAACCTGTGGCTCGTTGCTTACATCTGCAACGCTTACCCGGAGTTGCCCCACATCCTACCCCTGCACTTCGACAGTCTGGGGGAAGTGGACCG
>JAHJUB010000072.1 GCA_018829455.1 Candidatus Omnitrophota bacterium | reverse complement strand
TGCATCGGCCGCGATTTTATTCCCCGGACTGCGGCCCGTCTGCGGACCGGCCTGACCGCCGACTGCACCGGCCTGGAGATTGACCCGGAGACCAAACTGTTAAGACAGACCCGGCCTACCTTCGGCGGAAACCTGATGGCAACCATTCTTTGCGAGAAACACCGGCCCCAGATGTCGACGGTGCGGCCGCGCACCTTTGATGAAGTGCCGGCAACGTCCGCCGTTGACAAAAGCCGGATAACGGAAATTTCCCTTTCGGAAATAAGACTGAATAACCGGCTAAATCTGCTGGAAATGATTCCCGGTACCGAGGAAATAGATTTAACTGATGCGGATATTATCGTTTCCGGCGGCCGGGGACTGAGTAAACCGGAAGGATTTGTGTTGATCAAGGAACTGGCTGATGCCCTGGGCGGCGTGGTCGGTTCCAGCCGGGCTGCGGTTGACGCCGGCTGGATTTCCTACGCCCATCAGGTGGGCCAGACCGGGAAGACGGTGAAGCCCAAGATATACATTGCCTGCGGAATTTCAGGGGCTATTCAGCACCTGGCCGGAATGAGCACCTCAGACATAATCGTGGCGATTAATAAGGACCCGTCCGCGCCCATCTTCCGGTCTGCCAACTACAGTCTGGTAGGCGATCTTTACGAAATCATACCCGCGCTGCTTAAGATTATCCGGGGCTAAAATTTGACCCAAATCCCAATAATAAGTTATAATTTCCAATTATGGTAGTGAATAAATCGGTAGAAAAAATGCAGGGAGCCAGGACCGGCGGAGAAGAGCATTTGCAACTTTCTCATCTCCGTAACATCGGTATCATCGCGCATATTGATGCGGGTAAAACAACGACGACCGAGCGGATGCTTTATTGCAGCGGAAAGCTTTACCGGATCGGCGGGGTTGATGAAGGCACCACCGCGATGGACTGGATGGAGCAGGAGCGGGAGCGGGGAATAACCATTACCTCTGCGGCCACCACCTTTAAGTGGCACGGTTACGAAATTAGTTTGATAGATACGCCCGGTCACGTTGATTTTACGATGGAGGTGGAGCGGTCTTTAAGGGTTTTGGACGGCGCGGTGGGTATCTTTTGCGCGGTGGGCGGCGTGGAGCCGCAGTCGGAAACCGTATGGCACCAGGCAAACCGTTACGAGGTCCCGCGCATTGCCTACGTTAATAAGATGGACCGAATCGGCGCTGATTTTTTTGAGGCGGTCCGGATGATGCGGGACCGGCTTGGTTCCGATCCCTATCCGATTCAACTGCCGATCGGCCAGTCGGATACTTTTTCCGGCATCATCGACCTGATCCGGATGGAAGCGTTTACTTACGGAGACGAAGACGGACAGAACATCATCCGGGGATCAATTCCGGAGTCACTCATTCCCGCCGCCAGGGAATGTCGCAAGGCGCTTCTGGAACGCCTGGCAGAGGTGGATGAGGAGATAATGTCCCTTTACCTGGAAGAAGAAAAAATTTCTAAAAGCTTAATCATTAAAGCTTTGCGCCGGGAAACACTGACGGGTCGGATTCTGCCGGTCCTGTGCGGTTCTTCCTTCCGCAACAAGGGTGTGCAGTTACTGATTGATGCCATCTGCAATTACCTGCCTTCGCCGCTCGACCTTCCGCCGATTAAAGGACATAATCCCGATAACGATAAAGAGGAGACGAGAGTTTCCTCACCGAAAGAACATTTTTCCGCGCTGGCCTTCAAAATTGCCACCGACCCTTATGTCGGCCGGCTTACTTACGTGCGGGTTTATTCCGGGATAATGAAGTCCGGGTCAACCATATATAACACTAATCGTGCTCTCCGGGAACGGGTCAACCGTATTTTGCGGATGCACGCTAACCGCAGCGAAGACCTTAAGTTTGCGGAAGCCGGGGAGATCGTGGCCGTGGTCGGTTTGAAGGGTACGAAAAACGGCGATACGCTTTGTGCGGAAAAACACCCGATTGTTCTAGAGCGGATGAATATCCCGGAGCCGGTTGTTTCGGTGGCGATTGAGCCCAGAACCAGGGCCGATTCCGAGAAGATGGGGGCGGCGCTTGCCAAACTTTCCGAAGAGGACCCCACTTTCCGGGTTCGCGTAGACCCGGAGACAAGCGAAACGATAATTTCCGGGATGGGTGAACTCCACCTGGAAATTATTCAGGACCGGATGGTGCGCGAGTTCAAGGTGGAGGCAAAAGCGAGCCAGCCCCAGGTTGCTTTCCGGGAGACGATTACCAAGTCTGCCGAGGCGGAAGGTAAATTTGTCCGCCAGACCGGCGGTCACGGTCAATACGGCGATGTTGAATTGCGGGTGGAGCCGCTGCCCCGGGGGAGCGGTGTGATATTTGAAGAGAAGATTAAGGGTCAAAATGTCCCGAAAGAATATTTTTCGGCGGTGGAGAAGGGTGTGCGGGAGGCAGCCGAAACCGGGGTTTTGCAGGGTTTTCCGGTGATTGATCTTAAAGTAACTTTTTTTGACGGTTCTTATCACCCGGTTGATTCTTCTGAGATTGCCTTTAAGATTGCCGCTGATATGGCCTTTAAGGAGGCGGTCCGAAAAGCCGCACCGGTTGTGCTGGAACCGATTATGAAGTTGGAAGTTAACACGCCGGAGGAGTTTTTGGGCGGCGTTCTCGGAGACATAACCAGTCGCAGGGGACGGATTGAGGAGATTCGTGACCGTCATAAAATGAAGTTTGTTCGTGCTGTGGCGCCCTTGTCGCATCTTTTCGGATATACCACGACCTTGCGTTCTGTTACCCAGGGCCGGGCAAGTTACGTTATGGAGCCCAGCCACTACGAACCAGCGCCTAAAGACCCTAAAATCAGTGAATAATAGCGAATAGTAGGACAGGCGTCTCGCCTGTCAGAACCGGAGGTAATTTATGGCCAAGGAAAAGTTTGAACGCGGCGGAAAGCCCCACGTAAACATCGGTACCATCGGTCACGTTGATCACGGCAAGACCACCCTCACCAGCGCCATTACGCTTGTCCTTTCCAAATCGGGCAAGGCCTCTTTCTTAAAGTACGAAGACATTGACCGGGCCCCGGAAGAGAAAGAGCGCGGCCTGACTATCAACATCTGCCACGTGGAGTACCAGACGGATAAACGCCACTACGCCCACATTGACTGTCCCGGCCACGCCGACTACATCAAGAACATGATTACCGGAGCCGCCCAGATGGACGGGGCCATTCTGGTGGTCTCGGCCGCCGACGGCGCCATGCCCCAAACCCGGGAGCACATCCTTCTGGCTCGCCAGGTAGGAGTTCCAGCCATCGTGGTCTTTATGAATAAGACCGACCAGGTGACCGATAATGACCTTTTGGAGATTGTGGAACTGGAAATCCGTGACCTGCTCAACAAATACGAATTTCCCGGGGATGTAATCCCGATTATTAAGGGCAGCGCCACCGAGGCCTTATCCTGCGGCTGCGCCAAGAAGGAATGCGCCAAGTGCGGCCCCATCCTGCAGCTGATGGATGCGGTTGATTCCTATATCCCTGACCCGGTCCGGGAAATAGACAAGCCCTTCCTGCTTTCCGTTGAGGATGTTTTTACCATCACCGGACGGGGCACGGTTGCCACCGGACGGGTGGAGCGGGGCAAAGTCAAG
>JAHJUB010000071.1 GCA_018829455.1 Candidatus Omnitrophota bacterium | reverse complement strand
TGCAAATATTTAATGCGTTTCATATTATTAAGAAATCATACATGGATGCCGGCGGCGAAACCGGTGGAAAAGGCCGCCTGGAGATTGAAACCGCCGGTCTTGCCGTCCACGTCAACAATCTCCCCGGCGAAGTAAAGGCCCGGGACAATCCTTGATTCCATTGTCTGGGGGTTAATCTCTTTTACGCTGACTCCGCCCCGGGTTACCATCGCATCCTCAATCGGCAGCAACCCGTCCACCGATAGGGAAAAACTATTAAGCCGGACAACGAGCGCCTGCCGTTCTCTGCCCGTAATATTGCTGACGGTCTTCTCTTCCGGAATCCCGGCAAAAACGACAATCTGTTCTGCAATCCTGGCGGGAATTAGGGTACTCAGGATTTTCCGGGCGGTCATCCGACCATGTTTTAGGAATTCATCCATCAAACGGTCCCGGAGCGCGTTCTCATTCAATTCCGGCATGAAATTAACAAAAAGATGGGTTGAGCGTTTGTCTTCCACTTCGGTTAAAATACGCGAAAGATTAAGCGCCGCCGGACCGGAAATTCCGAAATGGGTAAAGATAATTTCACCTGATTCCGAACCGAGTTGTTTCTTTTCCAGCATTAATTTCAGACCGGCTTTTTCAAAGGAGATTCCCTGCCATTTTTTATGCCAGTCTCCCTGCAACATAATGCCGCACAGAGCCGGTTTTGGTTTGAAAACCTTGTGGCCAAACTTTTCGGCCAGTACGTATCCGTCGCCGGTGGAACCGGTCTGCGGGTAACTTTTGCCGCCGGTGGCCAGGATGATTTTTTCCGCGGTAATCGGTCCGGCGACGGTGTCTATTTCAAAAAACCGGCTGCTATTTTTTTGAATATCCAAAACCGGATTTTTCAACCACAACTCAACTTTGTTTTCCTTCATCTGCGCCAGCAGAAAATTAACCACGTCTTGAGCCGACTGGCTGGCCGGAAAAATCAGGCGCTCATCCTCCACGACCAGCTTAAAACCCTTTTCTTCAAAAAAAGTAATCAGGTCCTGGTTGCAGAATCGGGCAAAGGCATTGCGCAGAAAATCACCGTTATGGTAGGAGGCAATGAAATCAGGCAGGCCGCGGTTATTGGTCAGGTTGCACCGGCCGCCGCCGGTAATCAACAGTTTGTTTCCGATACAACTGTTCTTTTCCAGCAGCAGGGTTTTAACGCCTTTGCCGCCTGCCTGGAGCGCAGCCATCATTCCGGCCGGGCCGGAACCGATTACGACAACCGGGTATTTTTTCATTCCACGACCGTAACTTTTCTGGCTCGGGACCGGTCGTTTTCGGTCAGGTGCTGCTTTCTCAGACGTATATTCTGCGGGGTAACTTCCAAATATTCGTCATTATTCATAATACTTAAAGCGGTTTCCAGTGTTAATTCCTGCGGTGGAATCAGGACGATGGCGTCGTCCGAACCGGAAGACCGCATGTTTGATAACTGCTTGCCTTTAGTCGGATTAGCCACCATGTCATTTCCTTTGGCGGTGTTACCGAAAACCATTCCTTCATAAACAGCAGCATTGGGACCAATGTATAAAGAACCCCTTCTCTGCAGTCCCCAGAGCGCAAAAGCCGAGGCCTTGCCGGTGGTCATGGATATCATTGAACCAACTTCGCTTTTTTCCACTGCGCCAGCCAGGGGCCTGAAATCCAGGAAATTGGAGCATAAAATTCCTTCGCCGCGGGTATCAACCACGAATTCTTTGCGATAACCGAGCAAACCCCGGGTCGGGATTTCAAAAATCAGTCTGGTCTCTTTATGTTGGTTTTTAATACTGAGAATCCTCCCCTGGCGCTTGGATAGTTTCCCGATAACCACCCCGACCATATTCTCCGGGACGTCAATTATCACTTCTTCAAAGGGCTCTAATTTTACGCCGTCCTGTTCCTTGATGACAACCTGCGGCTGGGAAATTTGTAATTCATAGCCTTCCCGCCTCAGGTTTTCCAGAAGCACCGCGACGTGCAATTCGCCGCGTCCAAAAACTTTGTAAAAAGCCTTGTTGGAAAAATCTATCCTTAAACCGACGTTGACTTCCAGTTCTTTCTTCAGCCGTTCTTTTAATTGGCGGATGGTGACAAATTTCCCTTCCCGCCCGGCCAGCGGTGAATTATTCACCAGAAAGTTCAAGGAAATAGTCGGTTCGTCAATTTTAATGCCCGGTAACAACGGTTGGTCGGCGGTTTCCGAAATTGTTTCGCCGATGTAAATATCCGGCAGACCGGCAACCATGATGATGTCTCCGGCCGCGGCCTCGTCAACTTCTTTCTTTTCCAGTCCGTGAAAAGTAAAAAGTTTGGTTATTTTGTGCTGACGGCTTTCTCCGTAAATATTATGCACAAAGACCGGCTGCCCGGTTTTAATTCTGCCTTCGTAAATCCGGCAAATGGCGCAGCGTCCCAGAAAATTATCGTAAGCCAGATTAAAGGGCTGAGCCGCCAGGGGCTTGCCGGCCGCTTTTTTGTTGGATGCCGGCTTGACTTTTTCCAGAATTACATCCAATAAAGGATTCAGGTTCTCCGAATCGTCCGCCGGGTCTAACTTGGCAATCCCTTGCTTTGAAGAAGCGTAAACGACGGCAAAATCCAATTGCTCGTCGTTGGCTCCCAAATTTAGGAAGAGTTCGTAAATCATTTCCAGAACTTCTTTCGGCCTTGCGGTCGGTTTGTCCATCTTGTTGATAACCACAATCGGCTTCAATCCAAGTTCCAGTGATTTCCTTAAAACAAACTTGGTTTGCGGCATCGGCCCGTCCTGCACGTCAACTAAGAGTAAAACGCAATCAACCGAGCGCAAAACTCTTTCCACTTCCGAACTGAAATCAGCGTGCCCCGGAGTATCAACGATATTTATTTTAGTATGGCGGTAAAAAATGGAAGTGTTTTTAGAATAAATGGTAATGCCTCTTTCCTGCTCAATGGAATTGCTGTCCATGCTCTCATTGCCGCTGATCATACCCGTCTGGCGCATCAGGGTATCGGTCAGGGTAGTCTTCCCGTGGTCAACGTGCGCAATAATAGCAATATTTCTAATTTCCATAATTTAGGGTATCATACGTCATTGCGAGCTCCGTTTCGGTGGGACAGGCGTCCCGCCTGTCTATTTTAATCGGGGCGTGGCAATCCAAAATAGTTTGTCATTGCGAGGTTGCGTAAGCAACCGTGGCAATCCCATCCTTAACGTAATCTGTCATTGCGAGCCTCGCCGGAGGCGGGCGTGGCAATCTCGTCTTTTAACTACTGGAATGTAATTAAGTATTATAGCACAAACAGGCAGGAGAAAGAAAGAAGAACCACCGATACTAAAATCCTGACATAAGATGCTACCGCACCGCCAGACTCGCTTTTCCAACCGGACGTTTGTCAATTCCCGGCGAGAATTGACTGCACTTGACGCTCGTCGGCGCTCTTTTCGTGCTTTACAGCCCGAAAACCCCTGCCCGCTTCCTCCTCACGACACCGGTTGGAAAAGGAGTACTGGCGGTGCGGGCGGATAGTAATTTGTTCCCGAAGTTTTCTTATTACTACTCCGACATATAAATCTTGTTAATAATCAAAGATTGTGATATGCTATACACATGGCGAACGAAAACATTACACTTCGGGGTATCGACGATTACATGGCACCATTTGCGCCGTTCTTCCGTCGTT
>JAHJUB010000070.1 GCA_018829455.1 Candidatus Omnitrophota bacterium | reverse complement strand
TCGCTTTTCCAACCGGTGTTCGTGAGGAGGAAGCGGGCAGGGGTTTTCGTGCCGGAAAGCACGAAAAGAGCTCCGACGAGCGTCAAGTGAAGCCAATCCTCGCCGGGGATTGGTAAACGTCCGGTTGGAAAAGGAACCTGGCAAAGGTGCGGCTCTTTTATGTCTGAATTTCAGAAATAGCACGTTCGGTGCGGTTATGTTAAAATCTAAAGCATGAAGCGTATCAGCCGTTACCTGATTACGGAATTCGGCCCGCCGTTCTTTATTTCCTTCGCTTTTATCCTTTTTCTGCTCTCCTTGGGTTCCCTTTTCCAGGTTGTTGACCTCCTGGTGAAGAATTTGGTTTCCGGCGTCACGCTGTTTCGTTACTTTTTTTTGCTGCTCTTTTCTCTTCTGCCTTACGGACTGGTTCTGGCCGTTCTGATCGGCTCCACGCTTACCTTCAGCCGTTTCAGCCAGGACCGGGAATTTCTGGCCATCAAGAGTTTGGGAATTTCCCTGAAAAATGCGGTCTGGCCGTTTCTGTTCCTGGGGCTTCTGCTGTCTCTGGTCAACCTTTACCTTCTCTGTTTCGCCCAGCCGTACGGACTTTATCAGAACCGCACCGTCTTTTTAGGCGCCCAGGTGAATCCAACTGCCAATCTTATCCGGCCCGGTTCGGTTATTACTGAATTTCCCAATCTCGTGCTCTTCATTCCCAGTAAAGGAAAAAAGGGAATGGTTACCCTGTACCAGAAGGACGGAGAGACGGTGCGCACCATCTCGGCCCGTAAGGTTAAACTGGTCTTTCGCTCCGGAAAGCCGTGCCTTTACCTTCAGGATGGCGTCATGCAGACCTATCAGTCCCAAGAGGCAAAAACGTATCAGCGGCTCTCTTTTCAAACCTACCTTTTTCCTTTGCCTGAGATTGCGCGGAGAGGAGAACGGCCGGAGCCGAAGATTTACGAAAAGAACAGTTTTCAGTTATTTCGTTCCGGTACGGCCGAGGCGAAGGCAGAACAGATGCGCCGGCTTTCTTTTGCTTTTGCGCCGCTTCTTTTCCTGCTGGTCGGCATACCTCTGGGTATCGCTTTGCCCCGCAGTCTCTGGGGGGTTACGGTTTCCTGCGGCCTGGTCTTGAGTTATTATTTCGCGCTGACCGGGGTTGAGGCGCTGACGCGGGTTAAACCGCAGTTAGCCGGACTCTATTTTTTGCCGGACGCAGTCATTTTATTGGCGGGAATTTATTTTTTTAAAAGGATAGAATGAAGCGACTGGATAAATACCTCACAGGCGAATTTGTTAAACTCTATCTGCTGGCCATAATCGCCCTGATTGTCATCGGCTTGGTCGGCGCCGTAGTGGACAATTTGGCCGATTATCTGCACGGCGGATATTCCCCGGCTGCGGTAGCGCGTATATTTCTCTGGATGATTCCGGGTGTTTTTGTCCAGTTTTCACCGTTAGCAGCGCTGATTTCGGTTCTGGTTATACTGGGGCTGATGGGCAAGCACCGGGAGATGCTGGTCCTGGAAGGTTCCGGGCTTTTTCCGCTCCGTTTCCTGGCCCCGTTCTTTATCTTGGGCGGGCTCTTGATTCCGTTTGTTTTCCTGGTCAACGAGACAATAGTTCCGGCTTCTTTCAGCCGGATTAAACCACAGTCGGAGATATCCGCGCCGACGCTTGCTCTGCCGCAATTTTTCTTTTACGCGGACAGTTTCCGAACGGCCGAGAACCTCTTTGAAAAACCAAATATCCTCATTTTTTACCCGGATGGGAATTTGAAAGAGATTTATCGGGGAGACCGGTGCCGGATTGAAAAAGACGGCCAATGGCTGATCGAATCCGGTCTGCGGGTCAGGTTTTCACCTGAGGGCGAAGTTCTGGAAGAGGTTTCTTTTGTCCGACGGTCGTTTGATTTCCAGATGGGCCGGGAAGACCTGCAACCTTTGTTGAAACCGGTCCAGACGCTTTCCCTGCGCCAGTTGGTTGGTTACTTGGAGAGATTAAACCGGGCCGGCCTGGCCCCGGTTGCCATTCGGACCGCGGTCCTCAGTCATTTCAGTTATCCGCTGCTCAATATCTTCGTGGTCTTTCTGACTTTACCCCTGGCGTTCAGCCGGCGCCTTTCCCGGCCGGTATTGGTTACGCTGGGATTCCTGCTGGCGATGCTTACCTACTGGCTCTTTTCTTTCGGGCTGGCTCTTGGAAACCAGGGTTATCTTCCGCCGGCTCTGGCCGCTTTCCTGCCCCAAATCATTATCCTGACCGGCGCCTTCCTCTTTTTACGCCGGTCTCTCTTTGACAATCCCTAAACAATAAACGGTGATTGAGCAGGAGATAGAAACTGGCGCCGAGACAGATTATCCCGCCGATTACCACGGCCGCCGGAGTTCCCCACAGGTGGGCAAACAGACCGGCCTGAAAACTGCCGATGGGCATCATTCCCAGAAAGGTAAAGGTGTAGAAGCCCATCACTCTTCCGCGTAAAGCATCCGGCGCATAGAGTTGAAGCAGGGAGTTAATAGTTACGGCCTGCGTGATGAGGCCCCAGCCGGTTGGAATCAGCAGGAGATAGGAAAGAGTTGCGTTTCGGGATAAGGCGAACAAAATCAGGGACAGGGACATCACCAGCCCGCCGATAGAAACAAATATTTCCCGCCGCGGAAAGTGGCTTGAGAGAACCACAAAGACCGCTCCGAGCAGGGAGCCCAACCCGAAGAAGGCCATTAGGTGTCCCAGTCCGCGGACCCCTAAATGCAGGATGTCGCGGGCGAAGACCGGCATTAAGACCTGGCCGGACATTCCAAAGACACTGACGAGTGATATCTGTATCATCAGGATGCGGATGCGTTTATTTTTCCAGATGTAATCGGCGCCCTGAAAAAGAGAGGATATGATTGTCCGTTCGGATTTGTGGTGAGGCCGGAAATTGCCCCGGATAAAATAGAGCGCGATGATCGCCGGCAGAAAACTGAGGCTGTTAAGGTAAAAGGCGCTGGCCATGCCCAGGCCGGCGATGGCGAAGGCGGCCAGGACCGGTCCGATGATTCGGGTAGCGCTAAAGACCGCGGAGTTTATGGCAATTGCGTTGGCGAGGTCTTCTTTGGGCACAATCTCCGCAAAAAAAGATTGACGGGCCGGGGTGTCAAAAGCCATTATGAGGCCGGAAAATCCGGCAATCAGCGCAATTTGCCAGAAGGTGACTATTTTCAGAGAGATGAGCACGGCCAGGCTAAGGGCCAGGAGCGCGGCCAGCGCCTGGGTAAGGATTAAAAGAGAACGCTTATTGACGCGGTCGGCTGTTACTCCGCCGACCAGCGAGAAGGCGAGGATAGGCAGGCCGGCAATGGCGCCGGTCAATCCCAGCAGGAATACAGAATTGGTGACGTTGAGAACCAACCAGCCCTGGGCAACGTTCTGCATCCAGGTGCCGCAGAGGGAGATTGACTGGCCGAGCCAGAAGATGCGGAAGTTCCGGTGACGCAGAGCGGAAAACGCTTGAGAGTTAAATTTCACAGTAGACGAAATTCAGCATGGTCAAGCACGGAAGCACAAATCATTTGGACGCAGATAACCGCAGATGTTTTATCCGAGTGTTTCTTGAAAAAATTCCAGATAACCTCATTTGCATCTATATCCTTGCTGGTTTTGCCAATGATTCTTTTAGGCAAATATGGCTGTCCACCGGGCCAAGTGTGTCCGCCACCTTCAATGGCATAAAGAATTACCTCCGTTCCATTTTTACCTCCGCTATACACTTTCCGTCGTACCAGGGTACCATCTTGAGAGTCTCTATCAGGTTCCCAAGTAATTGTGGGTGTCGGGGAGCACTGGCTATGATTTACCCAGTACGTTACTGTTTCAGGTACAGATATTACTTTACCACGTTTTGATTGTCCAAGAACATATCCGCCGTCCCACGGCATCATAGGATCATCGGTACCGCTAATAATTAAAACAGGGATTGCTCTTTTTGGAGTACCTGATTGTAATTGATCTTCGGGTATATTTCCAGCAATTGTAGCAACCGCTGTTATTTTATCAGCTAATTCAAGGGCAAGCCGATGTGTCATCATTGCTCCATTGGACATCCCAGTAACATAGACATTATTCGGGTCAACGTTTAGTGTTTTTACGAGATAATCAATTAGAGTAGATATAAAACCAACATCATCTATTTTTTCCACATCAGCAGCTAATATATCATTTCTAGAATCATTCCAATGTTTATTAATACCATCAGGATAAACAACAATAAAACCTTTTTTATCTGCCAGGGTATTGAAACCGCCACGTGTGAGTTCCACCATACCTTTGCTCGTTCCACCCCCACCATGTAAAACAATTAAAAGCGGCACGGATTTACGCTTATTATGCGAAAACGGGATATGAATTATATAGGTTCTGTCCAATCCATCACAAATTATTTCTTCCGTACGATTTCCGGCATGGCCATTTTTACTCGCAGTTAACAAAATTACACCCACAACTGCAACTAACAAAACAATTAGAAATAATTTATTTTTTCTGCTCATAATTATGCCCTCTTTCTTATGGTGGCGTATAACCGCTTTTATATGACTCAAAAGGCACGGATGCGAAACAACCGTAGATAAACATTAAAGATTACTTTATAGATTTTTAGCATTATTTTTAGTTTTTGTGTACATCTGCTTCTCATACTAATTTGACGTCAAATTAGTATCACTTGTCTTGATAAACCTTGCGATTTACTTTACGGCAGCGAACATCTTTTTTATCGGAGCGGTCTTTCCGGTCCAGAGTTGGAAGGAGAGCGCGCCCTGGTGGATGAGCATTCCCAGTCCGTCAATTGTTTTCAGGCCAAGTCTTTGCGCCGACTGCAGGAGCAGTGTTTTGCGGTTGTAGATTAAATCGCAAACGATTAATCTGTTATCCTCTCCCCTAAGGGGAGAGGGGATGGTGAGGGGTAAGTTCTTTTCCTTTTCTATACCCACCGAAGTGGCGTTGATGAGGATGTCAATTTTTTCCCGGCGCAATGCATCTGCTCTTTCCGAAAACGGGATATAAGTAACCGTATTCTGCGGATAGAAATTTTTTAAATCGGAGACCAGTTTTTCCCCTTTTTCCGCGGTCCGGTTGGTTAAATAAACGTCTGCTTTTGCTTCGGCGAGCGCGAAAGCCACGGCCCGGGCCGCGCCGCCGGCGCCGGCCAGGAGAATTCTTTTTCCCTTCGGAGACATCCCTGTTTCTTCTTTCAGGGAGCGGATAAAGCCGGGACCGTCGGTTGTCTCGCCTCTCAATTTTCCGCCGCAGTTGACAATGGTATTTACCGAACCGCATTTTTTGGCCATAGACGTAACCTCATCCAGGAACGGGATTACCTTTTCTTTATGCGGGATGGTCAGGTTGGCGCCCAGGAATTCCGGGGAACGGATTACCTGTACCGCGTCTTCAAGGTCTTTCGGCGCAACTTCAAAAACGACATATTCGGCATTTATCCCCAATGCCTTAAAAGCAGCGTTCTGGAAGAGAGGCGAGAGGGTGTGCCCGACCGGGTAACCAAAGATACCAACGAAAGCCTTGGTCACTGGAGCGCCTCCTTTTCCGGGAATCCGGCCATGATGTTGAGGTTTTGGATGGCTTGCCCGGCCGCTCCTTTAATCAAGTTGTCAATCGCCGTAATTATAACCAGGCCGTTGTCTTTGAGTATCTGAACGCCAAGGTTGCAGAAATTGGTCATCACCACGTTCTTTATTTCCGGATACTGACCCTGGGGGCAGACCCGGACGAACGGACATTTCCGGTAAGTTTTTCGGTAAAGCGAAACAAGCGTTTCCGGAGAAGTTTTTTTCTTCAGGCGGGTGAAGATAACGCTTAAAATACCTCTTTCAAACCCGGCTACCTGCGGTATGAAGTTAATGCTTACTTCCTGGCCGGTGGCTGTTTTTATCTTTTCTTCCATCTCGGCGCTGTGGGGGTGGACCCCGACCTTGTAAGGACGAATATTATCCACAACCGAATAGGCCGGGCTATCAGGTGAAAGTGAACGGCCGGCGCCGGAAAAACCGGAGATTGCGCTCACGTTGATTTCCGGTTCAATGATGCCTTTTTGGATAAGTGGAAAGACTGCGAGGATGACGCCGGTGGGATAGCAGCCCGGATTGGCTATTAATTTTGCTTTTTTTATCTGTTTTGGGAAAATTTCCGGCAGGCCGTAAACGCTCTCCTTCAGGAATTCCGGGGCCAAGTGTTTGGTCTGGTAGGCGCGCTCAAAGTCCTGGGCCGCCGGAAAACGGAAGTCTGCGGAAAGGTCAATAATCCGCACCTTTCCGAAAAGTTCCCGCACCATCGCGAATGAGTTTGGATGCGGCTTGGCCAGAAAGACGAAATCTACGGCTTCAACCACCCTCTGTTTTTGGTAAGACTGAAAGGTAAGATTGCTCAGTCCCTTTAGTTTGGGGTACTGCTCAATTACTTTTTTACCCGGGAACGTCTCGGAAGTGATGCAGGTAATTTTAACGCCGGCGTGGTTTACCAGTAAGCGCAACAGTTCCCCGCCGGTATAACCGGCTCCGCCGACAATCCCAACCCTGACTTTTTTCATTTTTCCCTTTTCAGGTTTGACCGTATCCCCCGCCGTGGTACCGCCGGAGCCATTTTTGAATCTCTTTCTCCGGTATCGGCCGAACGTTCCGGCCTACCGCTTTTCCCAGCAGCAGGCCGAAGAGATTTATCTGGGCGAAGTATTCGGTCAGCTTCGCGGCCAGAACCGCTTTTTCCGGACTTTCGTCAAAAGCGAATACGCCGTGCTGTCCCAGGATGATTGCCGGACAGCCCGGACGATACGCCTTAATAATCGTTTTTCCGATATTATCCGCCTGGTTGTCCGCGTATGACGTGACTGGAATTTCGCCGCCGAAGATGTCCGCTTGTCCGGTTGTAAGACAGGTTATAGGAATTCCGGCGGCCGCAAAAGCGGTTGCGTAAGGCGAGTGGGTATGCACGACGCCGCCGATGCCCGGAATGTTCCGGTAAAGATAGAGGTGGTGCGGCCAGTCCACCGACGGTTTATTTGCGCCGGAAATTTTTTCGCCGGCAAGATTTAACGTTACCAGATCTGATAATTTCAGGCGGGAATAGGAAACCCCGCTGGGCTTGATTACGACCAGCCCTTTTTTCCGGTCAAAACCGCTGACGTTGCCCTGGGTGCTGACCACCAGTCCCCATTTCGGCAGAGAGAGATTTGCTTTTAGCACTTCTTTTCTGAGACGAGTTAATTTATCCATATTATGTAGGGGGCGGATTCATCCGCCCCGCGGGCGCCATGAATGGCGCCCCTACGAATTCTTTTGTATTAGTTCTTTCATCACCGAAAAGAGACAGCCGTCCGGTCGTCCGAACGCATCGTGCAATTGGCCGTAAAGCCGGTAGAGTTTCTGATAGGCGGCAACTGATTTTTTATCCGGTTGGTATTCTTTCGGTTCAAACCGGCAGAGCATCTTCTGGCCTTCCGCAACGCTGGAAAAACCGCCGGCTTCTTTGCCGGCCGCAACCGCGCCGACCAGGGCCGCGCCCAGCGCGCAGGTTTGTTCCGAGGCGGCAATTTTAAGCGGCCGGTTAAAGATATCGCTGTAAATTTGCATCAGAAGCGGATTTTTTTTGGGTATGCCGCCGCAGGTAATCACTTCCTTAATTCTTTCTCCGGATTTTTCAATTCGGTCAATGATGGTTCTGGCGCCGAAACCGGTGGCTTCAATCAAAGCCCGGTAAATTTCTTCCGGTCTGGTGGCCAGCGTCTGCCCCAGAATCAATCCGGAAAGTTTCTGGTCGACTAAAACGGAACGGTTTCCGTTGTTCCAGTCCAGGGCAAGCAGGCCGCTCGCCCCGGGAGTCAGCCGGGCAGCCTTTTCGCTCAGGTACGCCTGAATGTTTTTCTTGTTTTTGTTTGCGGCAACCGAATAATCGGCCGGTACGCAGTTTTCCACAAACCAGGCGAAGATATCACCCACCGCGGACTGGCCTGCTTCCAGACCGATGGAACCGGGAATGATGGAACTTTCGGCCAGGCCGCACATCCCGTCTATCTTTTCCAGCCGGCACTCATTATTGGCCGGGAAGACCATCAAGTCGCAGGCTGAAGTTCCGATTACCTTGACCAGCCCGTTCTTTTTGATGCCGGCTCCGATTGCGCCCAGGTGGGCGTCAAAAGCGCCCACGCTGATGGCAATTCCCTCTCTCAGTCCGAGTTCCTGCGCCCATTTTCGGGAGAGTCGGCCGGCCTGGTCGCCGGCCGGGTATGCTTCTTCGTAAAGCCGGCCCCGCAAACCTTTGAAATTCGGACTGAGCGAAGCAAGGAATGTCTCCGAAGGCAGCCCTTTCCATCGGTTGCAATAAAGCGCTTTGTGGCCCGCGGCGCAGATGCCGCGCTTGAGTTTTTGCGGCGCCAGGTTGTCGGCTAACAGCGCCGGCACGAAATCTTCCAGTTCTACGAAACTTTCGGCCGCCTGAAAAACTTTCGGGTCAATCCGGCTCAGATGGAGGATTTTGGCAAAGAACCATTCCGAAGAATAGCGGCCGCCGCAGCGCCGTAAATATTCCGGATGGCTTTTTTTTGCTTTTGCGGTAATCTCCTCGGCTTCTTCGGCCGAAGTATGGTCCTTCCAGAGCCAGGCGTAACTGTTGGGGTTATCGCTGAATTTTTTGCTGAAAGCGAGCGGCCGGCCGGATTTGTCAACCGGAATCGGCGTACTGCCGGTTGTGTCAACGCCGATGCCGATAACCTTATCCGGCGTAAAAGCCGGGTCGTTTTTCTTTGCTTCTTTCAGGACGCCTTTAACAGCGATTTTCACAGAAGTATAAGCGTCATTAAATAATCCCTCTTTTTATCTTACCATAAGCTGTATATCCCGCACAAATAAACAACCTTCCGATTTCAATCCTGAAAAAATATAGTGTAATTATGACGCTTATAGGTA
>JAHJUB010000069.1 GCA_018829455.1 Candidatus Omnitrophota bacterium | reverse complement strand
GCTTCCATGCTGCGGCTATCCGCGAGATTTTTGTAGGCAAGGTCAAATGCGGCGCCGTGGTCCGGACTGGTGCGGATAAAAGGCAGGCCGACGGTAACATTGACTCCCCGATCAAAATAGAGCGCTTTAAACAGAGGCAGAACCTGGTCGTGATAGGCGGATACCATCAGATGAAACTCTCCCTGGCAATAAATACGGTAAGCGGAATCCGCCGAGACCGGCCCGGAAACATCCAGACCCTCCTTTAACAATAATGCAATCGCCGGCTTAAAAATGGTCTCCTCTTCTTTTCCGAGACAACCTCCTTCGCCGGAGTGCGGATTCAAACCGCAAATTATAATTTTCGGATTTTTGATTCCCAATCCTGACTTTAAAAAACGGTTTGCAAGGCTCACCTTGCGGAAAATCAGTTCCGCGGTTATTTCTTTGGAAACACCGGACAGGGGCAGATGGGTGGTTAGCAGAAGAAGTCTGAATGTTCCGGCCGAAAAGAGCATTCCGTAATCGGTAACGCCGAATTTTTCCGCCAGAACCTCGGTATGGCCGCGGAATTTGAAACCGGCCAGATTAATCGCTTCTTTGGAAACCGGAGCGGTAACCAGCGCTTTAATTTCACCGCTTTTCAAAAAAGAGATCGCATCCAAAAAATATTGGTAAGCGGCCTTTCCGGTTAATGAATTAGCCTTTCCCTTAGGAAATGCCTGATTATTGATTATTCCGGAGGTAATAACGGTAACACCCTCCGGCGCCGGCAATCCGGTGCGTTTCAAAACCGGTGTATCTCCAAAGAGAACGAATTTTGTTCCCGGGCCGACTTTAATTCTGGCCAGCGCCTTTAACACAACCTCCGGACCGATGCCGGCTGGGTCACCGATAGTAACACCCAATAATACCAATTTGCCTTCCGGTAGGGTGCAGGTTAAAACCTGCGGCTACTCTGTTACAAGGTAATACTTTACTTCCGTTTTCTTTCTTAAATTGTTTATCAGTTCCTGGTAAGCGGCCAGATACTTTTCACGGGACAGACGTTGTTTTGCCTTCAGGGCTAAAGAAGACGGCTCAAAATCGGCCGGTGGTTTTATTTCCGTAATTTTAAAAATGGTGTAGGCATCTTTAAAAGAAATAATCTGCGAAAACTCCCCGACCGTTAAACCGATTACGGCCTCCTGAATCTCTTCGGAAAGCACCTGGAAAGGAATGAAACCAAGGTCTTTCATTTTCAGTTCTAGGGTGGAATGTTTTTCCGGAATCTCTTCGCGGGTGGCAAAAACTGCTTCCGAGAGACGGAAATCACTCTCCCTTCGCATTAATTCGGTGCGGTGTTCCTGCAAATAAATCTCTAATTCCTTCGGGTTAATTCTGATTTTAGCGGAAATTTCGGCCTGGATAAAACGCCGCGCCATAATCTGTCGTTCGATGCGACGGCGCAGGGCAGTCGGAGTTAGCGATTCATCCTTGAGACGCTGGTAAAAACGAACCGGGTCCGGGAAAAGACGCATAATCCGCTCGTACTCACCCTCAATATCCTTTCGGGAAACGGCCACTTTTTGTTTCCTGGCTTCCAGAAAAATTAGGCGTTCCTCAACCAATCTTTCCACGGCCATTTTTCTGGATTCGCCGGGCCGAATAATGTCCTGAAGGTCAGATGAGGTTATCGCTTCGCCGCCCACCCGGGCCAGGAGAGAAATCTCGGACCGGCAAACAACCGGGAGAAATAAGCAAAAAACAAGCATGCCCAGGTAGGTTTTAGAACTCCATTTTTTCAAGGTTGGCCCCCGTCATCTTAATTTTGGATTTTGCTCTCAGATTGACAAGAAAATCCTTAAAATTCTTTTCTCCGTATTTACTGTACATAATCTTTTTGAGCAACGGGATCGATTCTTCATAACTTAACTGGCGGCTGGGAATATTCTGCCCGGCCATCAGAACGTAATATCCGGCTTCGGTCTGGATGGGCGGACTGATTTGTCCCGGTGACATCGTAAAAGCAATCCGGGCCAATTGCTCCGGCAATTTACCTTCACGCACAAAACCAAGGTCTCCGCCCCGACCCTTGCTTGGCGCTTCGGAATACTTGCGTGCCAGGTCTTCAAATCGTTCCCCCTTTCGGTACCGGTCGTTGATATTTTCGGCGGTTTTCCGGTCGGTCACCATTATCTCGTACAGATGAATGCTGGCCGGCTGAACAAAATCCATCGGGTGAGATTTATAGTATTGACGCAGATCCTTCTCCGGAACGTTCGGATTCTCCAATATCTCTTTCTGGACATACTCCTGGACTAAAAAATCTTTTTTTAATTCTGCCAATCGCTCTTCAATATCACGGCTCCGGCCGTAACCGCTGCGCCTGGCTTTCTGATAAACCAATTCCCGGTCAATCAAATCCTGCAGAAATTGGCTGCGGTTGCCTGCCACGTACGCCTGGTAGAACTCCGGAACCGCGGCCATCTGCTTTTTGAAATCAGAAACCCGAATCCGGCGCCCATTAACCACCGCCAGGGTCAGGTCCTTGTTGCGCTTTTCCATTATTACCTTAGTAGCTACACCCGATAACGCGAGCACAATCAGGGCTGTAACCACAATCAAAACCAGCCGTCGTTTCTTCAGCCACCACGTTCTTAAAAAACGGAAACCAATTTCAATCTTCATTTTTCTCCTTTAAAAGGCGACCCGGAAAGGGTCGCACTACAAACGAGACAGGCGGAACGCCTGTCCTACTACTCGCTTTATAGTATTTCTTCAAGCGAGGGTTTCTGTTTCGCGAAATTCGCGGAGTGACGGAAACAAGACAAGCAAAACGAGTAAGTGAGTGGCCGTGGCTCGTCTTGAAGTATAGACGAGAACACGGCGAGGCTCGCTTACGAGTTGCGTAATCTTGTCCGACACGTAGAGTTTTTTCGCGAAACAGAAACCCGAGCGCTTATTGTATTTTCCAGGACAAAAACTTCCGGCGTTTGCGGCCCCGGTCGTAAACCGTCGTGATCTTCTTTTCCGCCAGGACCTCGTTCTCTTCTATTTTACCATTTCCGTTGAAATCTTCAACTGCCTGACCGGTAATCGTAACGCGAAAGACATTGCTGCGTACCGTAATCAGGTTGCTGATGCGGCGGTAAACCAGTTCCCGTTCGTCATCCTCGTCAATAAACCCGTCATTATCGTCATCTTTAAGGTTATAGCCCCACAAAAAATTCAGTTTTGGAGCCACGGCGCCGATTTCCGAATAAGGCCGCCCGGCCCTAATTTTGTTACCTTCTTCTATCCCGATAAAGGGGAGAGTGGTCAAGACCGGAAGCGGCGCGGTGTTAATGTTGATTCGGCCTGGCGCCGGCAAATCCACCGGCTCGGACACCGTAAAAATATCCTGAGTTTTAAGGTCCGAATCACCCTCCCGCCAGAGATTAATTGTTCGCCACTGCCGCATCTGGTGGATGTTTCCCAATTCGCCGACCTGACTGAATGGTTTGTTTTTAATCAGAAAATGGCCGGGCCAGTTTGTCCGGTTGACCTCCAGACCTACCTCGGGCAGAAAGAGCGCATTCTGTTTACCCGGAGAAGCCGGACCGGGAAACCAGTCAAAAAGACCGCTCATTCTGGGGTCATTCTTCTGCCTGGTCACTTTTCCGAAAAAGTCCGGGCCGTAATTGGTACTCTCAATCGTGTTGCCCTTTTCGTCAAACAAAACCAGTTGGGAACCCAGGATGGGAAGACCGATGAATTCTTCGTACTGGTCGCAGCCCTTGGGCGTGGAATTAAAACTAGGGATGATTATCACCCCTGGCGGCCAGGTGGCAAAATCAATTGATACCCAAAAGGCAAGACGGTCGCCAACGGTATAATAGCCGCAGCCGGGAATCTGAGCGTCCTTTTTGAGCGCGACCGAAAAGAGGTTGCCGATATTAATCTTCCAGCCGCCAACCGAAACGGGTTGGGGATACGGATTAAACAATTCCAGAAACTCACCCTTGCTCCACCAAAAGGTGAGCACGGTTACGTTCCATTTTGCCTCAAGATCCGGAGCCGCTTCTATTTCGTTAAAATACGGCGTTTTTTCCAATCCATAGTATATGTTGTTCTTGGAATCCACATCTTTGTCCGGAATGGAATCGTTATCCTGATAATCCTTGATATTTACCGCCAGCTGGCAGAGTTGGGCTTCATTGGTGAAGCCGCAGCGCCGCAGCCCTTCTTTAATCTCGCTGATTGATGCCTGGCTAAGATTGAGACGCGGTTCGCCGCTGAAATTTAGATTTTTATCGTATGAAAAAATGGTAATTATATTCTTTACCTTTTCATAAATCTCCGGTCCGACGCCGGAAACCTCCTTAAGGTCTTCCGGAGACAAAAAAGGGCGGTCATCGCCGCATGATTTAGCATCCGTAAATTCATCTGGCTCATTAATTCCTTCGCCCGATTCATCAATAAATCCGTCGGCATCATTGTCTATTCCGTCAACCGCTGCGAAAAAGTTGTCAGAATCGTCATCGCCGCTTCCGCCCGGTAAACCGTTGGAACCGTAGCGCCACAAACAGGCGCTTCGCGCTATTTCCAGGTTGAGGCCGGGCAAATTATGCAAACCGATTTCGTTTACTTTCCAGCCTTCATTGATACCCTGATATCCGTTTCGGGAAATGTTTCCCGACGCGTTAAGGTGAACCTTCGCGGATTCATCCTCAATCAGAACGGCATACCTTCCGAGAATTCGGTCTCCTTTTTTAACTAAAAACCAACGGCTATCAGCCAATCGGTCGGCATCGTTATCCACCTCATCTCCGGTAAAATCACGGCGCCATAATTCGCCGTAATGGTCAACGCTCGGGTCATCGTTCTTCAAACGCAGAATCGCTTCGGCCACTCCGGTTTCGGCCATCTCTTTTGCTTTCACTTCTTGCAGATTAAACGTGGCGATTTTGGCTCCGGTGCGTCCCAGCATCAGGTAGGTCACGGCCGCAACCAAAAAAAGCGCTAGCAGACCGATAACCAGAATAAGCACATCACCTCGTCTGTTCATAACGGTTAGCGCAACCCCTTAAAGTGTCATTGCTTCGTCGCTTCGCTTCTCGCAATGACACTTGCGAAACAAGCGTTAGTTGTTTTTTATTTCAAAAATAGCGTGATAATCATGGCGAAAAATCCGGCCTTCATTGGACTTCGGCCCGGACAACTGAAAATCCAGAAAAACCGCTTTCGGAAGGAGTCCTTCTTCCGAACCTTCTTTACCGCTGTTCCAGGTTGGACGGTAGTCTTTTCCGTCAAAATAGGACAACTTGAATTTTGTCACCCCGCTGGAAAGCGGCTGACTTCCGGTTTTGCCGGAACCGGAGAGATTCTTTCGGCCACTTCCGGCTCTTTCCTCAAAAACGTATAGCGTCCCATCCTTTTCCTTCCAGAAGATATTAACCCAGGCAAAATCGGTTTTTTTTCTATTCTCCAAAAGCAAAACACAAAAGGCGATACGGTCCGGATATCCGGAAAATTTCAATCCTTCCTCATCACCGCCGTTTATCAAAACAGCCCCGGGTATAAGCCGGTTCAAAAAGGCGGTCAGGTTTCGGGCTTCAGTTTGAATAGCCACTTCCGATTCGCCCCGAAACCAGCTCTGGTTGACCGTGCGCAAAAGCAGTAGGCTTCCACCTAAAATAATCAGCAGCAGGAAAAGGGCGATCAGCAGTTCCAGGAGACTGAAGCCGGATTTTAATTTGGCCGGCAGAAATTTTCGCGCCTGCATCATTTTTTAACGAATCTCGTTGCAAAAATTTCCGCCTCTTCTTTTCCGCCCTCTTTTGAATAAACGTTGAGGGTGACGAGGTAAATCTCGCCGTTTTTTTTTATGGTCGCCACCCAGCGGAACCCATCCGGTTCTTCTCCGGAAATTTCTTCCGGTGGCAACGGACTATCCTGTTCGGAGTAACAAACCCGAATGAAGGCAAGTTCCTTTTCGGCAATCGTGGCGGCCCGATTATAAAAAACCGTTCTTCGGACCGCCTGATGGCCGGAAGGCAGGAGCGCGATGATCGCCAGAATTCCGGTGGCGAAAATGACCAGGGCGATCATAACCACCAGGATGGAATATCCGCTTTTCATTCCTCTATTTTAACCTTACCGGTCAGGCTATATAGAATCAGCTTGTGTTTCCGGCCGGTACGTTCATCCCTGACAACCATTGAGCCGGAAACTCCGGACAGCCCTCCGTCCGGCCGGAAAATAATGGGGGGGAAGTTACTGGAAAATGAAACAACGCTTATTCCATCCGGGAGTTTTTCCTCCCGGCCGACTACTTCTCCGGTTTCAACGTTTCCGATGCGCAGGATATTCCCTTTGCGGTTAATTATCACTTCAAAGTTTTTACGGTCCTTGATTGCCTGGAAGCGCGCCAAAGCAAGGGTTTGCTTTACCGTCAAACAGGCCAGCTTAAGTTCCCTTTCCTTCTGGTGGCGCAGAAATTGAGGCAAGATTCCCCAGATTAAACAGACCGTCAGAAATAATACAATCAACGCCTCAATCAAACTAATCCCTCTTTCCCTTTTCATTTTAAATATTTGATGTAGGGGTCGCATTTATGCGACCCGCGCGGGCTCGATTAATCGAGCCCCTACAACAACGCCGACCAAGGTCGGCAACTACTACTCGTTTTATAGTTTTTCTTCGCCAAGTGAGGGTGTTCTGGTTCGTAAAACTTCACGGAGTGTCAGGAACAAAACAAGCAGGACGGAGAGGTGAGTATCCGTGGCTCACCCGCAGTTTAGGTGAGAACCCGGCCAGAAGTTGCACCCTCTTCGTCTCTTCGGCGTATGGCCGGGACGAGTGTAGTTCTCAACACGGAGAGGCTCGTTCCTGAGTTGCGTAGATTTTGCCTGACGCGCAGCGTGTGCTGCAAAAGAGACAACCTCGCGCTACCAATTACCGATGTCGTCTTCAGTTCCCTTTTTCCGGTCTGGTCCACCGGAAAAGAGAAGGAAAGGCGCTGACTGATGTATTTGCTGTGGATATTGATACCGGTAGGGTTCCCTCCACGGGTCCAGCAGTTCTCCGTCCTGAAGGTCTTTTTCCTTAAAACGCAGATAGGGACCTTTCCAACGGGGGTTTTCGGTTTCCTCGGTCAGGACCCTCAACACTTCCCGGAAGGTGCCGGAATGGGTCGGGTAATCGCCAAAATCGGTTTCGTATAAGGAAAGGGCGGTTTCAACCGCAGATATGGTTGCCTGGACTTTGGTAAGTAGTCCTCGCTGTCTTGCCTTTTGTCCGGCCGGTAAAATAAGACCGGCCAGAATGGTTCCGATGGCTAAAACAATCAGTATCTCCAGCAGAGAAAATCCGCCTACGCTGAAGCTACGGCGGATAAAACCCTGCTTTTTATTACCCACCGGACATACTCATGGCAAGTTTAATAAGCGGCATGAAGAGAGCGATCACGATAAATCCGACCACGCCACCCATGAACACGATGAGAATTGGTTCAATCATTGAGGAAAGCGCCTCTACGGCACGGTCCACTTCATCTTCGTAGGCATCAGCCACCTTGTCCAGCATCGCATCCAGGGTACCGGTTTCCTCACCCACGGCCACCATGTTAATCAGCATCGGCGGGAAAACAGCAGTTTTAATCATCGGGTTGCTCACGCCGGCGCCTTCCTTTACCTCATCATGTACTTTTCCGATCGCTTTACTGATTACGGTATTGCCCACTGTTTCCTGCACAATTTCAAAAGCGGTTAAAATGGGAACACCGCTGGTGATTAAGGTTGCCAGTGTCCGGGCAAACCGGGCAATAATGGTTTTATATGTCACCGGTCCGGCCAACAGAATTTTAAGCTTGGCCGAATCAATCATGTACCGGGTGGTAGGAATACGGAAGAGAATCCGGTAAGCAACAACGATCGCGACGAGTATTAAAATACCAAGCCAGAGACGAGTGGTCAAAAATCCGCTCAAAAAGATCAGGAAACGAGTGGGGGGCGGTAGGGACCCGGCTTCAAAATCTTTAAATATGGTGACGAATACCGGCACGATCTTTAACATAATAAAAGCGACGATACCGGTAGCGACAATCACAATTACCATCGGATACACCATGGCCGCCTTTATCTTTCCCCGCAGTCTCGCGTCCTTTTCCGCAAATTCCGCCAGGCGGTTTAAGACGCTATCCATGGAACCGCTGCTTTCACCGGCCCGAACCATGGCGATGTAAACGCGCGGAAAACTCTTAGGGTGTTTTGCCATCGCCTGGGAAAGAAGCGCTCCCTGTTCTACCTCGGCTGCCAGATTTTCTACAACCGTAGCCGCGCCTCCTTTCTGTTGGTCTCTAATGGTACGCAGCGCACGCAGCAGCGCAAGCCCGGAACCTAAAAGAGTTGCTAACTGCCGGGTAATGATTGCCAGAGATTTTGTTTTAATTACGGCGGCGCCGATGGATATGGATAAAGAAAAACCGCTCTTTTTTGCCTTTACCGCCGACCCGGCCGGCGTTGTTTTTCCCGCAGCGGGCGCTGCCTTCCTCGCTCTCACTTCCGCTAAATCGGAAAGAGTCAAGCCCCGTTCCTTGAGGGCTGCAATCGCCGCCTGCAATCCTGCCGCTTCAATGGTACCGGAAATAATTTTCCCTTTTACATCAAAACCGCCGTATTTAAAGGTTCCCATATTTTTTGACAGGCGGGACGCCTGTCCTACTGTTGATTACGCGTAACCGTGAATTTCATGACCGACTTCCCCGATCGTGGTTATTCCCGTCAGAATCTTTTCCTGGCCATCCACAGCCATGGTGTGCATTCCTTGTTCCACGGCCTTTTTCCGAATTT
>JAHJUB010000068.1 GCA_018829455.1 Candidatus Omnitrophota bacterium | reverse complement strand
GTTTCTCCTTGTTTTAGTTGTCATTGCGAGCGTTCCTCAGCGCGGCAATCCCGCGTCTATATTATACTCTTCAGAAACTTAGCCAAAGCAACGGTCCTGAATCTTATGCCAGAGGGTTATGGCTTCACTTGCCGGCTCATCCGGATTGATGGCGGGTGTAAAGATGAGATTGCCTTTCGTTTTTAAGCCGGAAAGGACCCGCTCAAAATATTCGGAGAGCGGTTCCTTTTCGTTTCGGCCGACCGAGCCGTAATACACCTTGCCGGCGGAAACGATTTGGGCAATGACCTCTCCCCAGGGATACCTTTCCGGATTACCGAAGTTGACCCCTTTCACCGCCGGCAGGCGCAGAATCCGGTCTAACAGGTTTTGGCCGCTCCCGCAGAAATGGACAAAGCCGCCGAAAGGTTCAAGCGCTTCCTGAATAAAGGGGGTGACAACCGCAAGCAGGGCCGGAGAAAGAAGCGTGGTCGTATCTTCGCAGGCGCGCACCCCGCATCCGGATAGATAGAGACCGTTACTGTGACAGCCGCCGGTCTCGGGTTCTCCAATCCATTGCTTTATTATCCGGGAGGCGGTGCGATACGCGTAAGTGGCAAGGGTCAGGAGGCGCCGGACAAACGCCGGGTCATCATAAAATTCGGTAAAAATGGAGTCGCTCAGGATTAAATGGGCAATATCAAAAGGACCCTGGGTATCCGGCAAATATATCTTTATTGGGGTTCCGTGCAATTGTTCCCGGTAGAATTTTATATATTCAAGGCAATCCGGCATCAGGCCCTTTTCGGCGACCGGCTCTAAATCTTTTACGGTCATCTTTAGTATCTCTTCTTTGACGAGATGGCGCTGCAGCCAGGGCATCTTATCCGGGAAAATATCCTGTTCCAGGCCGAAAACGGTTGCCAGGAAACCGGTTCCGAAATTGACACGCACCGAAGGAACGCTGTCGCTCTTGGAACGCAAAACGCCGAGAGCCGGCCAAAGCTGCTCGTAAAGCATCTTCTTCGGGTCGAAAAACTGTTCCTTGAGGTCAAAAACAGGATATTGATTTCTCTCCGGAATAGCGCTTCCAGAGAGAAGAATCGGCAGGTAATCAGGCCTTTTTCCTTCCCAAACCGCTGCCTGACGCTCCCTGGCCTTACCCAGGACAGCCGGGTCAACTTCCTTCTTAATCAAACCAAGCAATTCATCAATCGGAACCTGATTGTCCATGTTTTTTATATAAACTTTTCTCTTTTTTGTCTGTATCTCTATCAGAAACGAATTCCCTGGGCGTGATGATCGGAATCATTTTATAACAAGAGAGTTGCAATAGGTGGTGGTCACCGCTTACGATATAATCGGCTTTTCCTTCCAAGGCGCAGGATAAGAATTTATTATCCGCCGGGTCTTCTTTGATTACAAGCGCGGTATGCGGCGGCTTTACGAAAACGGTCCTGGCGGGGTCAATAAACAGTAGCAAAAAATCATCTTCAGTTTCGGGTGGAAGATTAAAACGCGCCAACACTCTGAGATATTCGGTCAGGATTTCCTGGCTGACAATCACCTGAATCTCCCCTTCCTGCCAGTTGTCTACAATTTTGCGCGGCGGACCGTTCCAGAGGCCGGAAATTATAACGTTGGTGTCCAGGACAACGCGACGTGTCGGCTTCACCATCAGGTATTCTTTCTTACTTCCGCAACAAGACGTTCCACGTCTTTTGGGCCGTAACCGGATTTTTCGGCGGCCTGACGTATATTGTCCAGAATTTCCTGATAGGTAAATAAGGCTTGCCCCCCTTTTTTAATGCCCCTGATAATTGCTACCGGCTGGCCGCGCTTGGTCACCATTACCGGTCCATTTTTTCGGCTGAGTTCCAGGATTCTCCCGGTCTCTAATTTTAGTTCCCTCATATTTGCGAAAATCATTGTTCACCTCCAATGTATCCCTTTTGAGTAACATTTTATACCATTTGATGAA
Source organism: Candidatus Omnitrophota bacterium (assembly GCA_018829455.1). Lineage (GTDB taxonomy): Bacteria > Ratteibacteria > UBA8468 > MWAK01 > MWAK01 > JAHJUB01. The sequence goes on along the minus strand of JAHJUB010000068.1, from coordinate 7,247 downwards.
TCCGGTCAAGTTTAGCAGAGCTAACGCTCTGCGGCTACAAGAGCAATAATTGGTTTGTAGCTGCAAAGCGAAGCTTTGCCTAATTTAATTGCATAGGAATTTCCTTTGGAGACCGTTGATACTTGTCATTCGCGCTACATATTTCGTATTATGCGCGCGTATTTATTGCGTTCCATAGTATTATTTATACAAACCCGGTCTCATGATGGCGTGTTCGTCCAGGCCGTCCATAATTGCCCGGCAGTTTTCCTGCCAGCGTTCCGGAGGCATATCTTCGGTAACGCCCATTATCAATCCGTCAATTGTCTCCACCTGTGTCAACAGGTCTATGGTGGTCTTCTTAATCTCTATGCTTGTTTTTAGATGAACGGATGATGGGAAGTTGAGCCAGATGACCTTGTCCGGCCAGGCGGCTTTTGCCTCTCTTAGCGTCATATCCGTATCCGGGTCCGGTGTGAACGCTTCAATATAATCCAGTCCGGCGCCGGCGATCGCCTTAGCCAGCACGCGGCAGTTGGCATCGAAGTGGCAGCCGACCAATTTTCCGTGACGGTGCATAATTTCCGCCGCCTCGTTGTAGTGTGGAACGTAATACTTTTCAAAATCTTTCAACCCGATGATTTCCGGAACGACGTTTCCGCCGTAGTTGGCGTGCGACGCCGGCGATTCCGCCACCAGGGGGTAAATCCGGCGGCGGTTGGCGACGATGACGTCGTAGATTTTCAATATTTCATCCCGATGGTCCATCCACTCCAGGCAGAAGGACTGGGTGCCCATAGCAAAACCCGAAATCAAGGTCTGCAGCGGTTCCAGGCCGAAGCCAGCCCGGAAGATGGCGTCTTCGCCGAAACTCTTTTCCGCCGCCGCAAAGGCTTCATAAGCCGGTTGATACTGCTCGTCCTGAAAGAAGAAAAGGATGGCCTGATAATCCTCCGGCCCCTTGAACATCTTCTCGTGGCACCAGGTGGTGAATCCGACCGGCTCGGCCAGGGTGGTCAGGGTACCGACCGGAGTTTCGTAATAGGTCCTGACAAACTGCTGTTCTCCTTCCCAGTAAACGTCCTGGGTTACCTTGACATTTGGCTGTATGGTTTTAAAGACTGGCACATCCCTCTTGACGATGCACAATCCCCGGTTGCGCAGTTCCCGTTCTGCGGCGCACTGGGGAATCTTGCTTTCGTAAATGGTAAAAGGGACGCGGTCGCCGTGGCTGCCGGCCAGGGCCTTTTCCACTCTTTGTCTGGGTGTCATCATTTCCTAATTTTACATCATTTCAATTTGGCTTGACAAGTTTAGCAGAGCTAACGCTCTGCGGCTACAAGAGCAATAATTGGTTTGTAGCTGCAAAGCGAAGCTTTGCCTAATTTAAAAACTTGCGTTTGGCTTTGTCTTCTGATAAAATTAACAAAGATTATGGCTAACAACAATTCAAATCGGTTGGAACTTAAGGCGGAAGAAGTGAGAGCCGTCTGCCCGGAAAAATCCTGCCCTTACGAAAACACGTTAAAAATTCCTCCTCTGAAAGGCATTATCGGCCAGAACCGGGCGGCCCGGGCGTTAGAATTTGGTCTCAAGATTCAAAAACCCGGTTTCAATATTTACGTTTCCGGAATCCCGGGCACCGGCCGGACCACCTCGGTTGACGCCGCGGTGGCAGAGTTGGCCGGTAGCCAGCCGGCACCGGAGGACTGGTGTTATGTTCATAATTTTGAAGACCCGGACCGGCCCCGGGCGCTGCGCTTTCCGCCGGGACTGGGCCGGACGTTCCAGAAAGATATTGATACCTTGATTGAAGAACTGAAGGTTGAGGCGCCGCGCGCTTTTGAGAGCAAGGAGTATGAAGAGCAACGCAACCAGATTATGCAAGTGTTTCAGGAGAAACGCCAGAAAGTATACGTCGGACTGGAAAAGAAAGCGGAACAGGAGGGGTTCAGTCTCAAGCAGACCGCAACCGGCCTGCTGCTGTTGCCTATTATGGACGGTAAAACGTTGACCGAAGCCGAATATGAGAAGTTGGGGCCAACCGAGAAAGAGTTTTACCGTAAGAAACAAGAAAAACTCTACGGCAAAATTTCCGAGATGATGCGCCAGGTTCGGCAGCGGGAAAAAGAAGTCCGAACCCGGATTCAGGACTTGGACCGGGAGACCGGGACTTTCACAACTAAAAACCACTTTGAAGAATTACGCCAGAAATACCAAAACCTTCCGGAAGTGACCGGTCATCTGGAGCGGATTCAGAAAGAATTAGTGGAGCATATCCACGATTTTCTGGAAAAGGAGGAGGCGGAAATTCTGCCCGGCCTGAAGATGCCGGCCCAGAGAAACCAGTTCCTGCCTTACCGGGTCAACCTTTTAATTGATAACAGCCAGACCAAAGGCGCGCCGGTCGTTAAGGAAGGCAATCCCACCTACTTTAATCTCATCGGCCGGCAGGAGTCCCGGCCCCAGTTCGGCTCCTTCATGACCGATTTTACGATGATTAAGGCCGGCGCCTTGCACCGGGCAAATGGCGGCTACCTTATCCTTCAGGCAAACGACCTTTTTACCCGATATTTTTCCTGGCAGGCGCTCAAGCGATGTTTGAAGAACAACACCATCCAGATTGAAGACTTGGCGGAAGAGTTCCACCTCATCAGCACGCCATCCATGCGGCCGGAGCCGATTCCGATTTCAACCAAGATAATCATCATCGGCAACCCGTACGTCTACCAGCTGCTTTTTGCCTACGATGAGGACTTTCCGAAACTTTTTAAGGTTAAGGCCGATTTTGACTACCGCCTTAACCGGGATGAGGAGGGCGTTAAACAATACGCGGCTTTTATCAGCCGGCACTGTAAGGAAAATAACCTTCTGCCGTTCCACCGTTCCGCCATCGCCCGGGTGGTGGAGTATGGCAGCCGGCTGGTGGAAGATCAGCAGAAATTGACCAGCCGTTTTCGGGAAGTGGCTGACATTTTGCAAGAAGCGGATTACTGGGCCCGGCAGGAAAATAAAGAGGTGGTGATGGCTGCGGATGTGCGGCGCGCGATGGAAGAGAAGGTTTACCGCAGCAGCCGGATTGAAGAGCGTATCCGGGAGATGATTAAGGACGGTCAGATTCTGATGGATGACCGCGGCGCAGTAGTCGGCCAGGTAAACGGCCTGGCCGTTATCTTTCTGGGCGATTATCTGTTCGGCCGGCCCAGCCGGATTACGGTGCGCACCTTTGTGGGCAAAGAGGGGATACTGGATATTGAAAGAGAGACCAAATTAGGTGGACAAATTCACACTAAAGGTATTTTAATCCTGAGCGGATTCCTGGGCCAGCGGTATGCCCACACCGAGCCGCTTACCCTTTCCGCTTCAATCTGTTTTGAACAGTCTTACGAAGAGGTGGAGGGCGACAGCGCCAGCAGTGCGGAACTTTACGCGCTTCTCTCCAGCCTGGCGGACCGGCCGATTAAACAGGGAATTGCGGTAACCGGTTCCGTCAACCAGAAGGGCGAGGTCCAGCCCATCGGCGGAGTCAACGAAAAGGTGGAGGGTTTCTTTGAAGTCTGCAAAATAAAGGGTTTCACCGGTGAGCAGGGCGTTATTATCCCCAGGACGAATGTCAAAAACCTGATGCTTAAGGAAGAGGTGGTTAAAGCGATTGCCGCCGGCAAATTCCACATCTGGGCCGTAACCAACGTTGACGAGGGTATTGAAATTCTTACCGGCGCGTCGGCCGGAGAACAGCGGCCGAACGGGACATTTCCCGCAAGCAGCATCAACGGCCTGGTGGCGAAGCGGCTGGTAAAACTGAACGCATACTACACGGAGAGCCAGAAACCGGCCCGCCGCAGAAAGAAAAAAAAGAACAACAAAACAAAGAAAAAGGGGAGGGGGGGCTGTAACTAACCCCCCTTTGCCCCCCTTGTCAGGGGGGTAAGTCCCCTCCCGATGTAGTATGCTCCTACGTAGTGCGAGGCTTTCAGGATGCCCCCTTTCCAGAGCTTTGGAAAGGGAACCCGTGCTAATCGCGACCCTGAAAGGGTCGCACTACGAATGTTTTTTGTAGACTTTCATATGCGTAAAATAGCCGTTATCGGCGCCGGGCACGTTGGGTTGGTGACCGCAGCCGGGTTTGCGAAATTAGGTCACCCGGTAATGGCGGTTGACCAGGATAAAGCAAGGATAGAGATGCTCCTTGCCGGCCAGATTCCTTTCTTTGAACCGGGCTTGCCGGAGTTGGTGGCCGAGGTGGTAAAATCCGGTCGGTTGTCGTTTTCCACCCGGATAAAAGATGCGGCGGAGTTTGCGGAAGTCATCTTCATCTGCGTAGGCACTCCCAGCCGGGGTGACAGTGGCGAATCCGATCTTTCCGCATTGGAAAAGGTAACCGCCGAGATAGCCCGTAGTCTTTCCGGATACTGCCTGATCGTAGAGAAGAGCACGGTGCCGGCGATGACCGGCGAATGGGTCAAACACACGCTGAAGACCATGGGGCCGAAAGGCGCTTCTTTTGACCTGGCGGCCAACCCTGAATTTTTACGGGAGGGAAGCGCGGTTTCCGATTTCTTCCAACCGGACCGCATCGTGGTCGGTGTGGAGACAGACCGCGCCCGCAGTATCATGGAAGAGATTTACGGTTCTTTTTCCGCGCCGCTGCTCTTCACCGACGTAAAGAGCGCGGAACTGATTAAACATGCCAGCAACTCGTTTCTGGCGCTCAAAATTTCTTACATCAACGCGGTCAGTCGTATCTGCGAAAAGGTGGGCGCGGACGTTAACCTGGTTTCCAAAGGGGTGGGCTTGGACCGGAGAATCGGTCCCGGCCACCTTTCGGCCGGCATCGGTTACGGCGGCGGTTGTTTTCCGAAAGACGTCGCTTCCTTTATACACCTTGCCCGGAGCGTCGGCTATGATTTTAAGATTCTACAAGCGGCTTCCCAGGCAAATCAGGAGCAGAGACATTTGGCGCTGGAGAAGATCAAGAAAGGCGTTTGGAACCTGAACGGGAAGACAATCGGCGTCTTGGGTCTGGCTTTTAAGGATGAGACCGATGACATCCGGGAAAGCCCGGCGTTGGATATTGTCCGGTTGCTGTTGAAGGAAGGCAGCCGGATTAAGGCGTATGACCCGGCGGCCGGAGCAAATGCCAGGGCAGTCTGCCCGGAGATAACGCTTTGCCAGGACCCTTACGAGGTTGCCGACGGAGCGGATGCCCTCTTAATTTTAACCGAATGGCCCGGTTTTGCGAAACTGGATTTTACCCGCATTAAATCCCTCCTGATTGCGCCGGTTATCTTTGACGGCCGCAACTTTCTGCCCCGGGCAGAACTTCAGTCCCTCGGTTTCACTTACCTGGCCCTCGGCCGACCCTAATACCGATTCGCCTTCAATCAGATAGCGTCGTTACCTGCGTCTTCGGCTACGTCGGCGTACTTTCGTGTACGCCTTCTTGCCTCATTCTTGGATGCCTTGCTCTCTGATTGAATTCGAGCCGGTATGCGCTAATTTTGAACGCGGATTAGCCGAGGAATAACCGGCGGTTAAAAAACGGTGAGGGTGATACCGTAGCGACGGCTGAGGCGAAAGACCGCTTCTTTTTCCAGAACGAAGGCGCCGGAGGCGATTGCCAGGACCCGGCCGGAAATCCGGGCCATAACTTTAAGGGTGCGGGGGCCGATTACCGGCAGGTCAAAACGCAGGTCCTGTCCGGGCCGGCTTACCTTGACAACTACCAGCCCTTTGGTAAACCGCCCGCCGCGGCGGATGGTGGCGTCGGTTCCGGATATTCCTTCCAAGGCCAGAACAATTCCGTCTTTGACCGCTACCGTAAGGCCCACGTCAAGTTCGGCCAGGGTTTCCGCCACTTTCCGGCCTAATTCCACATCCGATTTTTCCCGTTGGGATAAATTCGGGCCGACCGTTGTTCCGGCGGGCAGAAAAAGTTCCTCCAGCAGAAAACTTGAAGATAAAAAGGAAATGTTTTTCTCCTGAAAGTAGTTGACGATGGCGCCGAGGAAGGTGTTGGTCCTCCGGTCCGGTATTCGGTCCAGGAGTTGCGTCATCTGCGGGTCAAGGTATTTCGGCTGCAGGAGCCGAAAATGGCGCACCTGGCCCAGCATCACCGCTTCGGTTACGTTATTTTCCGCGAAGAACTTTACGCCTTTATCCAATTGTCCCACCGGCAACGTAAAAGAACGCTCCGAAAGATTAGCGACCTTCCGGTGCGCTTCATTTTTGATGGCCAGGGTATAGACCGCAAAACCATTTTCTTTCGCCTTATTCAAGAAGAGGAGAGGCAGAGAACCATTGCCGGCGATTAAGCCAATTTTACTCATTTGGTCATTTCCGGCTGATGGCGATGCCGCGTTCGGAATTGGCGATGAACTTAAGAAGGAGGGTTATTTCCGGTGTGGCCGGGATTTCTGTCTTTATCTTCTCAACCGCGTGGGCGATGTTAAGGCGGCTGCGTATCAGGAAACGGAAGGCCTTTTCCAGTCCGGCGATTGTTTCCGGACTGAAATTATTCCTCGTCAATCCGATGCGGTTGAGCCAGTAAATATGGGCCGGGTGCCCGTCAGCCATACCGTAGGGCAGAATATCCTGGCAGACCTTGGAACAGCCGCCGACGATGGCGAAGGAACCGACCCGGCAGAATTGGTGAACCCCGGACAGGCCGCCGAGAACGGCATTGTTTTCAATCGTAACGTGGCCGGCCAGGGTGGCATTGTTGGCCAGCACCGTCTTATCGCCGACGCGGCAGTTGTGGGCGATGTGGCTGTACGCCATAATCAGGTTGTCGGAGCCGACTGAGGTTTCCTCGCCTTCTTCGGTAGCCGAGTTGATTGTTACGTATTCCCGGATGGTGTTTCGCTCGCCGATGCGGACAAAGGTCTTCTGTCCCCGGTACTTCAGGTCCTGGGGCGGGCTGCCGATAACCGCGCCGGTAAAGATGCGGCTGTCCCGGCCGATGGAAACGTGTCCGGTGATGATTACGTGAGCGCCGATTTCAATACAATCGCCGAGTTTAATCACGCCGTCCAGGATTGCGCCGGGTCCGATAACGACGTTCTTGCCTAATTCCACGTTTTTTCCTACGACTGCGCTCGGGTGGATTTTCATGCTTTTTGATAACTGAGCCGTTGCCGAAATTAAAAATTCCTTGATTTTACAAGGGTCTTAGCCTTGTAAACTTTACAAATTTTTACAAATTCACAGAGACCTTTTTACAAAATTAAATTTCAGTTCTTTGAAAATCAGAAGCGAAAACCTACACT
>JAHJUB010000067.1 GCA_018829455.1 Candidatus Omnitrophota bacterium | reverse complement strand
TCATCCTGAAAATGGAGGAGGGAATCGTCAATGACCGCGTAAACCTTGTCGGCGCCCCGGCGTAAAAGTTCCTCGGTATTACCGCCTGGCGGACCGAGATAGACCGCGCACAGTTTCTGGCCTAAAATTGAAACCAGTTTCCTTCCTTCATGCAGAAGCTCAAAAGAAACGTGTGCCAATTTTCCGGCGCGCTGTTCCGCGAAAACCCACAAATCCTGATATGAAGAAAGATCCTTGACGCCTTCAGCCGGAGCATCCCTTTCCAGGATAATCGCTTCAGACGGGCACTCTTCTACGCAGGCGCCGCAGTAATTACAAAGGTCAAGGTCAACTATCGCTATCTCGTTCTCCACCTTAATGGCATTGAACGGACAGGCCTTAACGCAGAGACTGCAACCGGTGCATTTTTCAATATCTACCGTAATTTTCATCCTAATTCAAGTGTCATTCTGAGCGATAGCGAAGAATCTCCACCCATTACAAAACGTTCTGTTTCTTCAGTTCCTGATAGAGTTTTTGCGCAATCTCAATCGGCTCACCCTCAAGTACCATCCCTTTCTTGTGCACTTCCGGCGTCCAAACCTTAACCACCCGGGTGGGCGACCCGGAAGAGCCGAAACGCAGGTCTTCACCTTCCAACTCCCCCTTATTCAAAACAATAATTTCCGCCTTCTTCGCTTTCAGTATGCCTTTCAAAGAAGGCAGTCTGGGTTCAGCGATTTCCTTAACCACGGTCATCACCGCCGGAATCGGACCCTCAATCTCCTCGTAGTGGTCCTCCATCATCCGGCGCACTTTCAAGCGGGAGTTGATAATCTCCTTAATCTCGCTGACGCAGGCAAAGAAAGGCCAGCCCAGATTCTCCGAGAGCTCCGGACCAACCTGGCCGGTAGAACCGTCCATCGCCTCCCGTCCACAGATAACGATATCCACCGGCATCAATTTCCGAACCAGACAGGATAGTGTATAAGACGTAGCCAGCGTGTCGCTGCCGGCAAATCCGCGGTCACTCAAAAGAAAAGCCTGGTCAAATCCCAGGCTTAGCGCCTCACGCAAAGCGCTTTCCGCTTGAGGCGGACCCATCGAACAAACAATGGCGGTACCGCCATACTTTTCCCTTAAATGCAGGCCGACTTCCATGGCGTAAAAATCGTAAGGATTTACGATGCTGGGCACGCCTTCCCGGATAATGCGATTGGTCTCCGGGTCAATACGCACTTCCATCGTATCCGGCACTTGTTTAATGCAAACCAGAATTTTTTCCATAACAGGGTCATTGCACGGGTGCCCTATCCAATGCTCTGGATAGGGGCGCACTTTGCGCGGCAATCTCATCCTAAATTTTTAATTTTTAAATTGAAAATTATATCATTTATCCCTTAATAACCGCAAACGGAACCATCCGGCTGACCCGTCGCGAAAGGCCGCCACCTTCAACAATTTCAACTACCTCGTCCACGTTTTTATACGCTTCGGGCATCTCCTCCGCCAGTCCGGAAAGACTGGGCGCCCGTGCCAACACGCCAACCGCAGCCAGTTCCGTTAGGGCCGACCGACCCTTCATCCGGCGCACCGCTTCGTGCCGCGAGAGGTTACGGCCGGCGCCGTGACAGGTGGAACCCCAGGTTTCCGAAAGCGCTCTTTCGGTACCGACTAAAACGTAAGAAGCCGTTCCCATTGTGCCGGGCATCAAAACCGGCTGGCCGACCGCTGCGTAAGTATCCGGTACGCCGGCGGCCTTAGCCGGAAAAGCGCGGGTGGCGCCCTTGCGGTGCACCAGCACCCTCACCTTCTTTCCGTTGAACGCGTGTTCCTCAATCTTGGCGATATTATGAGCCACATCGTAAACCGTTGCCAGGCCAATTTCGCTTTCGTTCTTTCCCAATACCTTCTTCAGGATTTCCGCGGTCCGGAAAGCGATAACCTGGCGGTTCGCCCAGGCAAAATTGGCCGCCGCAGCCATTGCGCCCAGATAACTCTCACCCTCTTCCGACTCAACCGGCGCGCAAACCAACTGTTGGTCCGGAAGGGAAAAACCGTATTTCCGGCTGATCTTACCGAATAAAGCAAGATAATCTTCGGCCACCTGGTAGCCCAGGCCGCGGCTGCCGGTGTGAATCATAATCGTGACCTGGCCGATAAAGAGACGGAAAACTTCCGCGACCTCGCTGTCAAATATCTCTTTAACCTCCTGTATCTCCAAAAAATGGTTGCCGCTGCCCAGGGTTCCCAATTGGTCACTGCCGCGCTGACAGGCATAGTTACTAACCTTATCCGGATTGGCCAGTTTGTACCGGCCTGACTCTTCCAGCACCGCAAGTTCCGCTTCACTTCCGTAACCGTTCTTTACGGCCCAGGCCGCGCCGTTTTTTAGAACATCGGCCATCTTCGGCCGGGAAAGTTCCAATTGCCCGGAAGCGCCGACCCCGCAGGGGATGTTCCGGTATAAAGCATCCACCAATTCTTTCAATTTTCCGACAACCTCTTCCTTGCGCAAATTTGTCCGCAAAAGCCTCACCCCGCAATTGATATCAAATCCGATAATGCCGGGCGCAACCACGCCGTCCTTCAGGTCAAAAGCAGCCACCCCGCCGATCGGCGCGCCGTATCCCCAGTGAATATCCGGCATCGCCAGGGAATAACGCAGGATTCCCGGCAGGTGCGCCACGTTGGCCACCTGCTCCGGAGAACGGTCCGCGCTGACCTTCGGCAACGTCTTTTCCGAAGCGTAAATCATCCCCGGCACCCGCATCCCCTTCTCCTGCGGAATCAAAACCCGGTACTCATCAATCCGTTCTAATTTATAGTCC
>JAHJUB010000236.1 GCA_018829455.1 Candidatus Omnitrophota bacterium | reverse complement strand
TCTGTGGATGCTGCTGCGCCACGGACTCAAGGTGCGGGGATTGGAATTCCGGCTGTTTTACCCCGGGCCCCGGTCCAGTGAAAGCGTGGCCAATGCGCTTTTTTGTGAAAACCGCATCACCTTCCGTCCGCATTTCACTTTCGGCGAGACCCACCAGGAAATCGATTTTGTCCTCTTTCTCAACGGCCTGCCCATCGTTGCCCTGGAGGTCAAGCACGAAAAGAACCAGACCATCCATGATGCAGTAGCCCAGTTTGCGGCCCGGGACCACGGGCACCAAATTTTTCAACATCCCTTTCTGTATCTGGCGGCCGACACCAGCGACGTCATGGCCGCTACCGACCCGAGCCGGGAAGAAAACTTCCGCTGGCACAACACCGGATTGACCAATCAGGCGATCACCAAAAATAGAAAAGAATACCCGGTGGAGTTTCTCTACCGCGAAGTGCTGTCCATGGAACATCTGCTGGAGGCACTCTCCTTTTTTCTCGTCCGGGTGCCCAAACGCGAGGCCGAGGAGGACAGGTCCGCGCGTAAGGCATTCACGATTTTTCCCCGGTATCACCAGAGCCGTATGGTGCGTAAGGTGTCCGATGACGTGCTGGCCCATTTTGGGGTTACAGGCGACGTCGGCCGGAAATATCTGATCCACCATTCGGCGGGCAGCGGCAAGACCCTGTCCATCTGCTGGCTGGCCGACCGCCTGCACAGCATCTTCAAGGCGGATACGACGGAAAAGCTGACGGACCTCATCTTCATTCTTACGGACCGCAGGACTTTGGACAAAAACATCAAGGACGAGATCGAAAACTTCACCCACCTGAAAGACGTGGTCGGTCTCGCCCGGAGGTCGGCGGATTTGCCGCGCTTTCTCCAGGAGCGTAAGCCGATCATCGTCACCACCCAGCAGAAGTTCGAGTGGGTGCTGGAGGAGATCCGAAAGAATGAAGACCTGAGGAAGCTCCGGGTGGCTTTTTTGATCGATGAGGCCCACCGTTCCCAGGAAGGCAAGATGGGGGTTGCCATCCGGATGCCGTTCCGTAATACCGAGGACCCCGATGAGGACCTGGCAGAAGAGGATGAGGAAGAAAAAATAGCCAAAATCATTCGCGCACACGATCGCAACCAGCTTTTTGTCGCCTTCACAGCAACCCCTGCCCCTTCCACGGTGGCCCTCTTCGGTCAACCATTCGATGTCTATAGTGAGGCCGAGGCCATTGCCGAGGGTTATATCGTGGATGTAGCAACGAGTATCATCTCCTACAAGACGCTTTACCATCTGCATTGCCCCGTGGTGCCGAAGCCTGAAGAAGAAAAGCTCTATCCCATCGGGGTGGTGGCCAAGGTCCTCAAGAATGTGGCCTTTAAAGATGACGGCCTGATCCAATACAAGGCCGAGGTCATGCTGCGCATTTTTGAAGAAAGCGTTATGCCGCTTATCAACAGCCGGGCCAAGGCTTTGATTGTCGCCAGTTCGCGGGTGGCCGGACTGCGCTACTTTGATATCATCAAGGAAAAGCTGCGGGAAAGGAATGTCGACTACAAAGTCCTTTATGCTTTCTCCGACTTTGTCCATCCGGAGACCAATGCGGCGATCAGCGAACACGCCATGAACGAACTTAAATCGGGCGAGCTCATCGAGGATCGGTTCGAGGGAGAGGACTACCGCCTCATGGTGGTGGCCAACAAATTCCAGACCGGGTTCGACCAGCCGCTTCTGGCCGGGATGTTTCTTGACAAGCCGGTTATGGACCGCAACGCCATCCAGACCGTTTCACGGTTAAACCGCTGCTGCGAGGGAAAAGAGAAAGTCATTGTGGTGGACTTTACAAACAACGCCAAAGCCATTCTCAAGGCCTTTGCCAAATACCGCAAAGGCACCCCCTTTGAGCCGGGTGATCCGGACGACAAGCAGTGCACAAGACTGTACCAGGAAATCCTCACCCTTGACATATTCACGCAAAAGGATGCCCATGAAGTCGTTTCTCTGCTGAAGATCGGGACTGACGCCCAGGTGCAGTTCACTGTGAATGGATTGCGCAAGCGTTTCCAGGACAAAATGCCTGATGTGGATCAGCGAAAGAACTTTGTCTATCTGCTGGCCCGTTTTGTTAAGAGCTACCATTTTCTGACCTGCTTTTTTACCTATTCTGATGAGATAGCGGAATTTGCAGTTTTCGCGGAATATGTCGGTCCTCAGTTGATCAAACAGGGCAGCGTATCGGAGTTGATGAAGCAAATCCGCCAGACTCAAGTGATCAAGGCGGCTGTCCAGTTCCAAGGCGAGGTCCATGGCGGCGGCACAGTAAAACTCAAACCGAGCAAGGGCACAAAAAGTTCGGGGCCTCCCCCCAAAAAAGTGTCGGTGCAGAACATTATCGCGACGATACGCGCCAAGTTCGATATTACCGATGAGGAAGCATTGTACATCAAGGAGGTGACAGAGGAGAAGGCGGAGGATACCGGGATACGATCCACTGTTCGCGCCCATCGTGAGGATTGGGTGTATCTGGATGGCGCTTATCGCATCCAGGTAAATGGCCTGATCCAGCACGCTTATTCCGATCGCGGCCGATATGACGAACTGGCTGATATAAAATATACCGACACCGGTGGTATTTTCGACATTATGTCCGTCACGGTTATCCAACATCATCTATCGGTTGCCGGAGGTGCGCATGCCTAAGCCCATTGATCAGATTCCGAAGTACGACCGGCCGCGGGAGAAACTGCTCATCAAAGGGCCTGGGGCGCTCAGCGATCAGGAACTGCTTGCCGTCCTGCTGGGTAAAGGCTCACCCCGGATGGACGTGATGACCCTTGCGGGCAAAGTGGCCCGGGTCATGGACGAGAGGGGACTCGATGTACGGGTTGACGATTTGACCAGTTTCGAAGGGATCGGCCAGGCCAAGGCCGCCCTCGTTCTGGCGGCCATTGAATATGCCCGTCGGCGGATCAAGCCCGAAGGCCTCAAGATCACGACACCTTCGGATGTTTTACCTCTCATCCGGCACTTCGCCGACCGCAGGCAAGAGCATTTTCTTTGCATCACCATTAACGGTGCCAATGAAGTCTTGAACGTGAGAGTCGTTTCCATCGGCCTGGTGGACCGTAGCCCGGTTCATCCGCGGGAGGTCTTTGCCGATGCGCTGGCAGACCGCGCTTCCGGCATTGTCGTGGCCCACAACCATCCGGCGGGCAACCTTGAACCGTCTGAGGCCGACCTATATATCACGCTTCAGCTCCGACAAGCCGGGGAAATTATGGGTATCGAACTCCTCGATCATATCGTTTTCAATCGGAAGGCTTATTACAGCTTTCTCGAAGCAGGGAAATTATGACCGGATATATTGGTCCCAGATTCACGATCACCAACCAGATTACTGCTGGTCTGACCCGCATCAAGCGGGCAAGAGGTTTTCTGGAGGCGGCAACGCTGTCTGAAAACTGGGTCCGCGAAATGGGCAACCGGACGCTTGTGCTGGAAGCCCACCATACGACTCATATCGAAGGCACACAGGTGGTATTGGAGGAGGCGGTGCAATCATGAGCAAAAACTTGGTGCCTGCTGACAGCCCCGATTCCGGCAAGGGCCAGTTTCTCGTCTATGAAGCGGAAGACGGCCAAGTCAAAATTGACATGCGCCTGGAGGATGAGACGGTCTGGCTGACCCAGCAGCTCATGGCCAAACTGTTTCAAAGCTCAAACCAGAATATCAACCATCACATTCAGAGTATTTACGAGGAGGGTGAGCTGGTGCCGGAGGCAACTGTCAAAAAATATTTGACAGTTCGTCGGGAGGGCAAACGAGGGGAGAAGAAATGAAGTTATCCGCTGAGTACCAACAACTGCTCGACCAGCTTTGCGGGCAAAACGGCGTGAGCCAGGCTATTTGAAAGGGATAAGTTCGTCATTTCACGGCATCCTGGAAATATATTTTAAACCGGTGAGTTGAAGCGGGAGGCTCCTGTTGCATTATTTGCAACAACTGCCGCGGATAGGAAAACTGCCAAGTGTGAATACCAGTATTACGAGTTTCTCGCCATCGATAGGCCGCTGACATCGGAGGAGACGTCGGCCCTGCGCTCGCTTTCGACCCGGGCGCACATTACGCCCGTCAGTTTTATCAACGAATACAACTGGGGCGATTTCAAGGGCAATCCGGCTGATTTGATGCGACGGTTTTTCGATGCCCATGTCTATGTGGCCAACTGGATGACGGCCATTTTCATGGTGCGCGTGCCCATCGAGTGCGCTATCGGAGAAAACGGCCGAAGCGATTGCGGTGCGCGACATTCTTGATTTCAAGGCCACGAAAACTCATTAGGTGATCACCTGGAGCCTGCACGAGTCCGAGAACTACGACCGCTTCGGCATGGAGGACGGCCGCGGCTGAATGGCGCGCCTTGCCCCGGTGCGGGAAGAGTTGCTGCACCGGGATATCCGCAGTCTTTACATCACTTTATGGGCTTTCTATACTTTTAATCAACTCATTGGCGATATTGGGACTTTCAATACGCATGATGCTTTCTTGAGCGCTGCCATAACTCAAAAGATTGACACTGCCATACCACACTATTTTTTGATCCATGATGGCGAATTTTTGGTGAATATTGGATTTGAAAACAACACTTATTTCGTTATCTTTTATTGTGTCCAGCATTCTCTGCAAAGCAATCCGGTCTTTTGCTTTAAAATCCTCTATCGGCCTGGTCACAACAATTACTCGGATTTTTTTGTCCAATGCAATTTTTAAGTGTTGTACCATTTGCAATGTGCGTCTTTTTCTGACAAACGGGCTTACGATCAAAATTTCTTTTTTCGCACTGACGATATCATGGGTGAACACTGGTAAGAAATTATCTTTATCAAAAATGATATCCAAAGGCGATGACATTATATCCTCACCTTTGGCTTTGTATCCCATGGAGGCATACCCTGTTAGCCGTTTTTGATACATTCTTTCAAGCATCTTTACATGGATATCCACATAATCATAGATCCGTACTTCTTTTTTATTCTCAAACAGCCGATGAAGCCTCCCGGCATATTGATGCAGAGTGCCTTTCCATGATATCGGCATGGCCAAAAACAAGGTGTCAAGACGCGGTTCGTCAAAGCCTTCACCGATAAAAGAACCTGTGGCCACTAATATGAGATTTTTATCAGCAGGCGTATCGGTGATGCGGTTAAAGACCTACCGGGTCGTCTTTGTGCCCATACCCCCCATTAGCATCACAACGTCGGGAACTTCTTCTCTTAATTTTTTCGCAAGCAATTCGATGTGAGCGGTTCTCAATGATAAAACAATGCAGTTTCTCCCTTGCTGATAACTGTTTAGTACATCTTCAACAATCTGCTGATTCCGAAATTCGTTTTCAACGATTTCAGAATATAATTCCTGAATAGAAACATCTTTTTCATCACTATCCAAAGGAACTCTTAGGGACGTAAATCGTGGAATGATATAATGGTCAAAAGGCCGATTCTCTGCTTGTTTTTTTGCATTGTCTCGATACCGTATTGGGCCGCAATGCATAAACAGAATCGGATGATGGCCATCCTTTCGTGTGGGTGTCGCTGTCAGGCCATAAACATATTTGGCATTTGTGGTTCTTAAAATATTCTCATAGTTGAAAGCCGGAGCATGATGACACTCATCGGCAATGATCATCCCATAGTCTTTAACACAATCCTTGACCTCTCCCAGTCGACTTACTGATTGCATAACCGCAATATCCACAATGCCGTTTAGGGTGTTTTTTCCCCCACCCAGCTGACCGATGACATCAACTTTTTTCTTTCTCCCCTGTTTCTTGCCTGTTGTATCAGCCATTTTCGGCAGGGGTTCATTAACGATTAAAAATTGCGATAATTGTTTTTTCCATTGTGACAGTAAACTGATCTTGTCAACCAAGATAAGCGTATTGACCTTTCTTTCGGCAATCAGCTTAATGGCCACAACGGTTTTTCCAAAGGCTGTTGTCCCTGACAGGATTCCGGTATCATGATGCAAAAGGTGTGCGAGGGCCAAGGGCTGTTCATCTCTCAAATGGCCATTGAAGTTGACATCTATCTTTTTGCCCCCATTAGTTTTATCGATAAAGGAAACACTAATGCCAAGTTGTTCTAATTCAGTGCATAGGTCAATTTCACACCCTCTCGGCAAACACAGATAATCCATTGTTTCATCCGCGCAGGAGATGACCCTTGGGCGTCCATAGGTTGACAATCGCAAGGCTTGTTGCTTGTAAAACATTGGATTTTTAAAACAAGCCAATCTTTTTAGACGATTCAACGCCCTTTGGGAGATAGCCGCTTTTGGAATAAATAGCATATTTGCTTTCACGATGCTGATTTGCTGTGGGAAATCGCTTTTTTGCAGACAGACTTTGTGCGTTTCCCACGGTTTTTGCGGTTCTTCTTCATCGATTTTTAAAATCCCCAGTTCATGACCATGACAAAGTTCCGATATAAGACTTTCAATACGATCTTCAGAAATCTTTTGCATCGATGATAAAAACGCCCATTGATCACAGTAGGATTCAAAGGTTTCATCAACAAATTCGCTATTGTTGTTTTTTCTCGCCGATTTTTGAAAGGGCAATGCAATCAGATTTCCAAAACCGCCTTTGGGCATGGTGTCCTGGTTGGGGAACAATCTATCGTACGATTTGAAACGGATTTCATGTCTTCTGTTCATGGAAAAGGTCACCAGGGCGGTGCCGAACTTTCTGGCCAACGTAGCGGATATCCGATTTTCGAAGAAAAACCATACATGTCCGCCATTACCGGATTGCGATCGCTCAACAGCGACAGGGATATTAAACTCGGTGCAAACCTCTCTCACCATTGAGATATCGTTTTGCCAGTCTGCTTCATCAAAATCCATTGCCAAAAAATAGCATGTTTCATCCCGTAGCATTGGATAGATGCCGGCTACGATACTCCCTCTCAAATGGTCTTCTATGACATGTTCATCCAAAACGGCATAAAATTTATTGGCGCATTTCGTGCAGGAAATCTTTGGCTTGCCGCATAACCCATCCTGCCATTGATTCAAGCAAACCGGTGAATATCCTGATGTCGCTTTCTTTTTGCTTTCCCACCGCTTCGCATATACATCATCACGACCCTTGAAGCGTGACATGAACAGTTTGATCTTTGAGATGGAATCTGATGTGTTGTTTACATTTAAAAATGAGGCGCCATCAGTTGATTCGTCATCAAGTTTGGCCTTTTCTGCAATTATTTTTGTAATGCTATTTTTAGTGGGCTTGGATTGCGTCATCCCAAGCTCTGCTTTCAATCTATTGTTTTCTTCCGTTAAGCGACTATTCTCGCTTAATAAAAGATTGTATTTTATAAGCAGCTCCTTGTATTTCATGTTCTAAACCATTATAAACATGTTCGAAAACACTTATAAGACGGAGTCTCCGTAAGCAGATTGAACGGCTTTTTCCATTTGATCAACTTCTTCATCTAATAGAAAAACGAAGTGGCTTGCGCGTTTCCGTGCGGAGAGTCGCCCATTGTTTTGGAGGCAGAAGCGAATGAAGAGGTCGATCTGCCGGTCGGGCATGTCCGCGATCTCCTGGATGGCTTTCTTGGTCTTGTCGTAATTGGCCAGGAACGCCAATTCGCTGGTGAGTTCCGTATCGATGGTCTGTTCTATGAAACGGAAAAGCGCTTCCGCCTGGGGCGTCATATCGATATAGCGGTACCATATGGCCGTATCGTTATGAACGGTCATACGGCTATCTTCGTCGAGCGAGTATTCCAACAGGGGCATGAGCTGACGGGAAAACGCTTCCAGTGAGGCGTCATAGTTGGCGGGATTTTTCAGCATGGACGCTGAGATGGGAAACATAACGCCCTCGGGTGTAAAGCCTCGTCGGGCAAGAATGTTGTGGATCAAGAAGCGGTGGATTCGACCATTGCCGTCCTCGAACGGGTGCAGAAAAACGAATCCATAGGCAATGGCGGCTGCCTGAATTACTGCGGACACCCCTCCGGTGTTCATGCGCTCGTGGGCGGCGGTCAGGCCTTCCATCAGGTCGGCCAGGTCTTCCGGCTTCGGACACGCGAAATGGATTTTCTCTTTCTGCCATGCGACCGTCTCGCCGACGTAGTTCTGCCTCAACTGGTAATCGGAATCGCGGAACCGTGCATCGACAATGCGGTTCTGAACCTCGATCAACTGCGTTTTGCGGCAAAAGTCTTCTTGTTCAGCCAGTTGAAGCATCGCCACGAAGCGCTCGGTACGTGTTGTGGTGGGTCGGATGTGTTCGATTTCAAAGGACGATTTCGTCTCCTTGGTGTAAAGGTAGCCGAGCGCCCGCTTCAACAATTCCGGGAAATAGCCAGCCATCACTTGCCGACATCGCTTGGGCAAGTCGGCCGTTTCGAAGTTACGCAAAATATCAGTGCTACGAACTGTTGGACAGAATCGGCTGTTGCCCAGCAAGTTATCGTTGACCCGTTGACGTCGAATTTGGCGGGCCGAGGTGAGCGTATAGTATTCATCCGCTTCAAGCAGGTCGATGTAGTTGCCCCGCTTCAGGTCATCCAGCGGGAGCGTTTTGCCGGTCAGGAACTCGTACACAAACCACAATCGTCTGGCATACTTACCGGTCGGTTTGGACCGGACATATTTAAGGAGATCTTCTTCCGGTGCCTTCTGAAACAAGCTGGCGAGGATCGCCAGATTCGTCCCGTCATACTTGAGCGCGAATTCAAGATGGTCGCCCAGCGTGTCTCCCGGCCAATACTTGGACGGGTAGACCTCCTCGATTACGGCTCCGCTTGAGTTTATTCGGTGGATTCCGCTGGCTGTTACAAGGGACTTGTGACAGTTCGGGATGACATCGAGGTCATACCGCTCAATGAGCGCCGCATACCCTGCGAGTCTATAGGTCGACTTATCCTGATCATTTTCAACCATGGCTTCCCCCGAAAAAACGATTACGATACGAGAATTATCGTTATATTTTAGCATAAATCAAGAAAAATCATTACAAAGCGCCCGTATAGGGACTTCCCAGCCGTTTTTCACTCGTTATCCACCCTTTCCCACACCGACGCTCTTCCCTTGCCTCCGGTA